>NZ_CAJMZG010000013.1:0-244493 GCF_905220255.1 Paraburkholderia sp. J69-1
GCTCTGGGGATGGGGGGTATGGCGGTGGTGGCGATGGCGGATCGGGCGACAGCGGTCACGGCGGTTGGGGGGATGGCTCAGGAGGCGGTGGATCGGGTGGCAGTGGTGGATCGGGCGGTAGCGGGGGTTCGGGCGGTAGTGGTGGTTCGGGAGACGGCGGTCATGGTGGTTGGGGCGGAGGAAGCTCCGGCGACGGAGGCCATGGTGGATCGGGGGGCAGCGGCGGTTCGGGCGGTAGCGGCGGTTCCGGAGGTAGTGGCGGATCCGGCGGTAGCGGTGGATCCGGCGACGGCGGTCATGGCGGCTCGGGTGGTAGCGGTGGCTCCGGCGGTAGCGGTGGTTCCGGCGACGGCGGCCACGGCGGATCGGGTGGTGGCAGTTCAGGTGGCAGCGGTGGTTCGGGAGGTAGCGGTGGCTCGGGCGGTAGTGGCGGATCCGGCGGTAGCGGTGGCTCTGGCGACGGCGGTCATGGCGGTTCGGGAGGTAGCGGCGGCTCGGGCGGCAGCGGCGGTTCCGGAGGTAGTGGCGGATCCGGCGGTAGCGGTGGATCCGGCGACGGCGGTCATGGCGGCTCGGGTGGCAGTGGTGGTTCTGGCGACGGCGGTCACGGCGGTTGGGGCGGCGGTGGCTCCGGTGACGGCGGCCACGGTGGTTCTGGCGGAAGCGGCGGTTCAGGCAACGGCGGCCACGGTGGTTCGGGCGGAAATGGCGGCACTGGCGGCTCCGGCGGTATGGGAGGCTCAGGCGGCACGGGCGGCCACACAGGCGGCAACTCCGGCACGCCCGGCAACACCACGGGCGTCGGTGGCTCCGGCAATGGCAATCAGAGCAGCAGCGGCCTGCTGAGCCCGATCGCGAACCTCATCGTCAACGTCGGCGCCGTGAGCGTACCGATTGTGCCGATCACGCTCGGCAACAACAGCGGCAGCGGCAATGGCAATGGCGTCGCCAATGGCACATCGGCGGGATCGGGCTCGACGGGTTCCAGCGGATCGACCGGCCATAGCTCGGGCGGCCTGCTTGCGCCGGTCACGGCCTTGCTTGGCGGCGTGTCGGTGGTGCCGGTGAGCGGCGGCGGCTCGTCGAGTGGTGGCTCTGCGTCCAACCCGGCAGCACCGTTGACGAACATCGTCGGCACGTTGACCGGCGCCTTGGGCGGCGTATCGAGCGGCGGCGGCGCGCAAGGCGGCAAGAGCGGTGGTTCGTCGTCGACGTCTTCGTCCTCGAACCCGGCGGCGCCGTTGACGAACATCGTCAGCACGCTGACTGGCGCACTCGGCGGCGCGACGGGCGGAACCAGCAGCGGTGGAAATAGCAGTGCCGGCAGCAGCAGCGGCGGAACCAGCGGCGCCACTTCGTTGCTCTCGCCAGTGACAAACCTGCTCGGCGGTCTCACCGGTGGGCTGGGCGGCGGCACGTCCACGCAAGCACCGGGCTCGCACAAGCACTGACGCCCTGACGCGTTAGCGCACGAGCACACCGAAGCACCCCGGCCGGACCCGAAGCGCCCAAGCGCCTTCCGGTCCGGCCTTTCAATTTCGCTCCCTCAATCCTAAGAACTTTGATCTAGATCATCCAATCACTGTCCCTCGCCTGCTAAGTTCATCGCATCTCAAAAAGACAAACACATGCGGTACGGGGCGCGACATGCAACACCACACGCTGGACGTCGAAATCGGGCGCCTTCTAACCGGGCCGCTGCTCGCCTGCGGACCCGACGTAACGATCCGCGAAGCCGCGCGCCTGATGGCCGCGCAGCGCTGCAGCGCGATCGTCGTCACCGAGGCGCAGCGCGCCGTCGGCATCTGGACCGAACGCGACGCGCTGGCGCTAGGCAGCCAGACCACAGCCGCCACCTTGCCGATCTCCACCGCCATGAGTCAGCCGGTGCGTTCGCTGCCGGCACAGACCAGCGCGCGCGAAGCCGCCGCATTGTTCGCGCGCGAAGGCATCCGCCATTGCCTGGCGGTCGATGAGGCGGGCAATCCGCTCGGCCTCGTCACGCAGACCGATCTCGTCATGAGTCAGGGGCCCGAGTGCTTCCTGCGTCTGCGCACGCTGGCCTGCGCGAAGCCGCCGCGCCCGCACTGCATCGACGCGCACACGCCGTTTGCCGAAGCCATGTCGCAGATGCGCGAGCGCCGCCTGAGCGCGATCGTCGTGCGCGACGCGGATGGCGGCCTCGGCATTCTCACCGAGCGCGACGTGGTGCAAGCGGTGGCGCAAGGCGCGCTCGAACAGCCCGACGAGCGTGCCGAAACCGGCCCCGACGTGGGCCACTACGCCAGCCGCCCGCTGCGCTCGCTCGCGCATTCGCGCAGCCTCTATTCGGCGCGGCAATACCTGCTCGAACATCGCATGCGCCACGTGGGCGTGCTGGACGACGCGGGCGAATTGATCGGCCTGCTCGGTCTTGCCGATATCCTGCGCGACCTCGAACACGAATATGTGCGCGAACTGCAGGACGCGCTACGCGAACGCGACGACGCGCTGCTCGCCTCGCGCGCGAGTCTGCGTCTGGCCGATCAGGTCGTGCAATCGACGCTCGACGGCGTGATGATCACCGACCTTTCCGGCACCATCGAGCGCATCAATCCGGCCTTCACGCGCCTGACCGGCTACACGGAACGCGAGGCGATCGGCCGCAACGCGCGTTTGCTGGCTTCGGGGCGCCAGGGGCCGGCGTTCTACGCGACGCTCTGGCAAAGCATCGAAACCAACGGTCACTGGAAAGGCGAGATCTGGAATCGCCGCAAGGACGGCACGATCTTCCTCGAATACCTCACGATTTCCAGCATCCGCGATGCGCACGGCCGCTGCACCCATTACGCGGCGATCTTCGCGGATATCACGCAGCGCCGCGAAACTGAGGAGCGCCTCAGTTATCTCGCCACCCACGATGCGCTCACGGGTTTGGCGAATCGCACCTTGTTTACCGAGCGCATCGCCTTGTCGCTCGCTCGCGCCCGCCGCTCGGGCAAGCGCGTGGCGGTCATGTTTCTCGACCTCGACCGCTTCAAGCTCATCAACGACACCATGGGTCACGGCGTGGGCGACGAAGCGCTCACGGTAATCGCGCGGCGTCTGCGCGATTCGGTGCGCGAAACCGATACGGTCGCGCGGCTGGGTGGCGACGAATTCACGCTGCTGATCGAAGATATCGACGATATTCGCCATGTCGGCCGCATTGCGGAGACGCTGCTCACGACCGTGGCCGCGCCTATCCGCGCAGGAGAGCAGACACTTTTCGTCACGCCGAGCATCGGCATCAGCATGTTTCCGGACGACGCGCAAAGCGCGAAGCAACTGCTGATGCAAGCCGATCGCGCGATGTACGAAGCCAAGGACGCGGGCAAGAACAACTTCCAGTTCTTCGCCGCGCCCATGACGTCGTGCGCCATGGAGCGCATTCAACTCGAAACCGAATTGCACCGCGCGATCCACGCGAATGAATTGCTGCTGCACTATCAGCCTGAATTCGACGTCGAAAGCGGGCGATTTTCGAACGTGGAAGCGCTGGTGCGCTGGCAGCATCCGCAGCGCGGGCTCGTGCCGCCCGATCAATTCATTCCGATTGCGGAAGAGTCCGCGCTGATCGTGCCGATAGGCGCGTGGGTGTTGCGCGAGGCATGCCGCCAGGCGCGCGCGTGGCTCGACGAAGGTTTCGACTTTGGCCGCATCTGCGTGAATCTTTCTGCGCGCCAGTGTCTGCACGACGGTTTCCTCACGCAACTCGCCAATATCCTCGCCGAAACCGGTTTGCCCGCAAACCGGCTGCAACTCGAACTGGTCGAGAGCATGGCGATGACATCGGCGAACGGCGGCATCGAGGCGCTGTTGCAGGAACTGGCGGCGCGTGGCATCAGCCTGGCCATCGACGATTTCGGCACGGGTTATTCGTCGTTCCGTTATCTGCAGAAATTGCCGGTGGATACGCTCAAGGTCGATCGCTCGTTTCTCGCGCAGATCGGGGACTTTGCGAGCGGCGATGGTTCCATCGTGCGCGCCATCGTGGCGATGGCAAAGTCGCTGGAAGTTTCCGTGGTGGCGGAAGGCGTGGAAACGCCGCAGCAATTCCAGTTTCTGCGCGACATCGGCTGCAATCGCGCGCAGGGATTCTTGCTCGCGCGTCCCGCACCGGCTGCAAGCATGCCGCGTGTCATGCCTGTTTTCGACGCTGCACGCGATACGGTTCAAATATAAGTAGTTCGTGATCCTGTTGATCTGGAGAGTGAAGACGTGACCACTCACGATGAGATGCTGCTGCGCTCGATGACGGCGCTCGTCAGCTCGCATGGCAAGGCCATTTCGCGTTTCGGCGCGAGCGTGGTTGTGATGAGCAAGTTTGCCGAAGCGGTGCTGCCGCAACTTTCGGCGCCGCAAATCGAGCGTACGGTCGAGGCGTTTCGCGCGCTGATCGGCGACGCGATCGCGGTAGCCGACGATACCGACAAGAACGTGTTGCCCGGCGACTATCGCGCGACGCTGCTCGAACAAAGCAACGTGCTGTTGAACCGGCTGGGCAGCAACGCTGCTGCGCCACGCTGAAACGGGAGACGTCATGCGCAATCTGACGATTCGAAGCGGCCTGCTCGCGGTGCTCTGCACCTTCGCGGCGATGCTGGTCGTAGGCGCCGCGGTGGGCGTGCTGATGATCGGCCGCGCCGACGACGCTGCGCGCCGCGTGCATGAAGCGGCACGTGCATCCGCGCTCGCCGACGCATTGGGCCGCGACGCCGCGCAGGCGCAGGCGGCGCTCGCGCGCGGCTACGCGGCGCTCAAAGAGCAGAACGATACTTCTGCGCGCGACGGTGCGCTGGCCGAAGCGCGCAGTCTAGTCGCCCAGGCATCGCATCAAGGCGACGCATTGCGCTCGGGCGCAAACGCGCCCACGGCGACGGCCTTGACCGGCACGCAGACAACACTCGCGGCCCTGCAAGGCAATGCCGCCGACGCGCTCGCACACGGCGATACATCGGCCTACGCCACGCTCGCTGGCGGCGATATCGCACACACGGCCGCCCAACTCAACGCCGAGATCGTCGCTTTCCATACCGATGCGGACGCGACGGTTCGCGCGACGCTTGCGCAAGGCGCGCGCGAACACGACTGGGTCATGGCGATGGTGGCTATCGGCCTTGCGGGCGCACTCGCGCTCGTCGTCGTCACGCATCTGGCACTGCGCCGTCTCGTGACCGCGCCGCTTGCGGTGGCCGTCGACGCGCTCAACCAGATTGCCGCCAACGATCTTGCGGTGGCCATCGCGCCTGGCGGGCGCAATGAAATCGGCCAGTTGCTCGACGCCATGCGCCGCATGCAGGACGGCCTTTCGCTGACCGTGCGCAACGTGCGCGCGTGCTGCGACGCGATCAACACTGGCGCGCGCGAAATCGCCGAGGGCAATCTCGATCTGTCGAGCCGCACCGAGCAGCAATCGGCCTCGCTCGAACAGACGGCGGCGAGCACCGAGCAGCTGACGGCCACCGTGCGCCAGAACGCCGATCACGCCAACCAGGCCAGCGCGCTGGCCGCAGGCGCCGCCGACGTCGCGCAGCGCGGCGGACGCGTGGTTGAGGAAGCGGTGGAAACCATGGAGGCGATCACGCGCAGCTCGGGCAAGATCGCCGATATCACCGGCATCATCGACGGCATTGCGTTTCAGACCAATATTCTCGCGCTCAACGCGTCGGTCGAGGCCGCGCGCGCGGGCGAGCAGGGGCGCGGCTTCGCGGTGGTGGCGGGCGAAGTGCGCATGCTTGCGCAACGCAGCGCGGCGGCGGCGCGCGAGATCAAGTCGTTGATCGACGCTTCGGTGAAGGATGTGCGCGGCGGTCGCGCGCGCGTCACCGAAGCGGGCGAGACGATGGCCGAAATCGTCGAGTCGATCGAAAAGGTGTCGGGCTTGATGAAGGAAATCGCATCGGCCACGGTCGAGCAGAGCGCCGGTATCGAGCAGGTCGAACAGGCCGTGACGCAGATGGATCAGGTCACGCAGCAGAATGCGGCGCTGGTGGAAGAGGCCGCTGCGGCCGCGGGCTCGCTCGAACAGCAGGCGAGCCAAATGGCCGAAGCGGTGGCAACGTTCCGCTTGCGCCCGGAAAGCGCTTCGGCGAAGGCGCGCGAAACGCGGGCGGGCGAGGGGGCCTGGGTTGAAGCGCAGCAGGTGGCGTTCGTTTGACGCGCGGGCGGGCTTTTCAGATTTCGCGTGCCTCCCGCGCACATTCCTCCATCACCTCCATCAAAATGCGCTTGGCGGGCGTGTCCAGATCGCGCCAGGCAAGGCCAATGCCGGTGCGATGATCGCGCAGATCCAGTGGCCGCGCGATCACCTTCGGCGGCAGCGCCATGGCCGCATGCTGAGGAATCACGCCGATCCCCAGCCCCGCTGAAATCAGCGCGAGCATGGTGGTGTATTCGCCGAGTTCCGCCGCAATCTCCAGCGACACGCGCTGCTGGCGAAACGCCACCAGCATTTCGTCGTAAAGCCCCGGCGCATAGCGGCGCGCGAGCACGAAGGCGGCGCGCCCGCGCAGATCGGCGGGCCGAATCTGCGTCTTGCGGGCGAGTTCGTGATCCTCGGGCACGGCCACCACGAACGACTCTTCCATGACCAGGCGAATCTCCACGCCCGCGCCGCTTACCGGCAGGCGGATCAAGCCGAAGTCGAGCTTGCCGTCGTGCAGCGCCGCGATCTGCACGGGCGTGGGCATATCCTTGAGTTCGAGCGTGATCATCGGGTAACGCTCGTGCATGCGCCGCATCAGCGCGGGCAGCAGACGCGGCAGCACCGAAGAGACGAACGCCACCCGCAGCGTGCCGATTTCGCCGCGCGCGGAAAGCCGCGCCGTTTGCTCCGCGCGTGCCGCCTGATGGAGCGTCGCGCGCGCTTCGGGCAGGAAGGCCGCGCCGGTTTCAGTGAGCGTCACGCGATGACGATCGCGGTCGAACAGGCGCACCTCGAGCTCTTCTTCCAGCGCCTTGATCTGCATGCTCAAGGCGGGCTGCACGATGCAAAGACGCTCGGCCGCGCGGCCGAAATGCAGTTCTTCGGCAAGCGCTACAAAGGCGCGCAGATGTTTCAGTTCCATGGCGATTTCCGCATTGCTCGGGCGTGGTTATCACGCTTCATGATAACAAGGTCATGAAAGACTATTGGCTCGGGCGCGCAGAATGCGGTCAACTCACGAGGAATACACCAAAGCCATGCGCAACGCGCGGTGCGGGCGCTCATCGCCTTAAATGCCGCGCGACGCACACCACAATGACGAACGAGACACTCCGCCTGTTTGGCCTGCAAGGCCGCCGCGCCCTGGTAACGGGTTCGGGACGAGGCATTGGCCTTGCGCTGGCTGGCGGCCTGGCCCGCGCGGGCGCAGCGCTGGTCATCAACGGACGCAATCAGGCTCAGGCCGCCGAGGCCGCCGCACGTCTGCGCGACGAAGGCTTCGAAGCCGATATCGCCGTGTTCGACGTGGCGGACCCGCAAGCCGTCACGCGCGCCGTCGATGCCGTCGAGGCGAATCTGGGCCCCATCGACATTCTCATCAATAACGCCGGCATCCAGCGCCGCGCGCCGCTCGACCAGTTCGCTGCAAGCGACTGGAATGAGTTGATGCGCGTGAATCTGGACGGTGTTTTCCACGTTTCGCAGGCCGTTGCGCGCCATATGCTCGCGCGCGGACGCGGCAAGATCATCAATATCAGTTCGGTGCAGAGTGCGCTGGCGCGGCCCACGATCGCGCCTTATGCGGCGTCCAAGGGCGCGCTGCGCATGCTCACGCAAGGCATGTGCGCCGATTGGGCCGGGCGTGGCATTCAAGTCAACGCGCTGGCGCCGGGCTACTTTGCAACCGATCTCAATCGCGCACTCGTGGACGACCCTGAATTCAGCGCGTGGCTGTGCAAGCGCACGCCTGCGGGTCGTTGGGGCCGTGTCGAGGAACTATGCGGCGCTGCTGTGTTTCTCGCGTCTAATGCGTCGGATTTCGTGAGCGGGCAGACGCTGTTTGTCGATGGCGGGCTCACGAGTGTGGTGTGACGAAATGCCGGAAATACCGGAAGCACTGCGAACACAGCTTGAAACATGCAAGGATGAAGCAATGAAGTCGATCTCTTCCACCCAACGCACGAATACGCCGAAAACGAAGCCGCGGCGCACGCTCGCGAGCCTCGCTCTCGCACTGACGCTCGGCACGGCGGCGCATGCCACGCTGGCCGCCGACTGGATCGTCTCGGGTAACGACGGCAAGTATCAACGCGTGGAAGGGCGCGATACCTGGCTGGCGAATCCGCCGCCCGATACGCTTACGCTGCTCGATGCGAGCCATTTTCCGCCGCAGGTCAAGGCCACGGTGGAGGTCGAAAACGGCATTCAGGGTCCGCCGCAAGCCGTGGCTGTGACGCCCGATGGCGCGCTTGCGCTCGTCGCCGCGCCCACGCGTTACGACGAAGCCGCAAAGAAACTGCTGATGGACTCATTCCTTCAGGTGGTCGATCTGCACGCCACGCCGCCTTCGGTGACGCGCATCGATCTGGGCATGCATCCGCAAGGCATCGCCATCGACCGTAGCGGACATCTCGCACTCGTGACTGGCGTGGATGGCCGCGTCGCCGTGGTGCAGATCGACGGCACGAACGTGAAGATCGCGGACTGGCTCAAGTTTGGCGAAAAGCGTCTTGCCGGCGTGAGTTTTACGCACGATGGTCGTCATGCGCTGGTGTCGCTGCGCGACGAACAGGGCGTGGCCGTGCTCGACGTGATCGACGGTCATGTGACCGATTCGGGTGTGCGTCTTTCGTCGGGCGTGGCGCCTTACACCATCGATGTGTCGAGTGATGGCAAGTGGGCCGTGGTGAGCGACGTGGGTCTGGCCGGGCTGCCCGGCTACGCAGGCAAACTCGCAGGCGATGCGGATGCGATCACGCTCATCGACGTTTCGCGCGAGCCGTTCCGCGCCGTGCAGCATCTCACGGTGCCGTCGCTGCCCGAAGGCGTGGCGATCTCGCCCGATGGCCGCTGGATCGGCGTGCAGGCGATGGACGGCTCGAACCTCACAGCGGATAACCCGGGCCGTCACGCGCGCGGCAAGGTGGTGCTGTTCGAGATCCGCAATGGCGTAGCGCATCAGGTTGCCGAAGCGCTGGGCGGCGAGGCCGCGCAAGGCATCGTCTTCACGGCGGACAGCAAGTATCTGATCGTGCAGTTCAACGTCGAGCATCAACTGGCGCTTTATGCCGTGAATAACGGCCACTTGCGCGATACCGGCAAGCGGATCGAGATCAAGGGCGGTCCTTCGTCATTGCGCACGACACCGCGCTAAAAGCGTCCCGCGAAGAGATAAAACAATAAAGCTGACTCACTTATAGCCATTCCGACTTTTCTACTTTCGACCATGCCACATTCGATACCGGTACTTTGCGGCTCGCTAGCAGGCCAGCCGTTCACCTTCAACGTGAAAGTGCATAACGCCGCTTATCGCACGCTTGGGCTCGATTACACTTTCGTGAGCTTTGGTGTGGAGGATGCGCCGCTCGCCATCCAGGCCATCCGCACGCTCGGTATTCGTGGCATGAACGTGACGATGCCGCACAAGCAGGCGGTCATTCCGTATCTGGATGCACTCGACGAAACGGCGCGCGAGATCGGCGCGGTAAACACTATCGACAATCGATCGGGACAGCTAACCGGTTACAACACCGATTGCGTCGGCGCTGTGCGTGCGCTTGAAGAGGTCACCAGCTTGCCGGGCAAGCGCATCGCGCTGCTGGGCGCAGGCGGCGCGGCGCGCGCGATTGCGTGGGGCGCGAAGCGCGCCGGTGCGAACCTGACTGTGTTCAATCGCACGGCGCAGCGCGGTCAGGCACTGGCCGAGGCCTTCGGTCTGCGTTTTGGCGGCGCGCTGGAGGACTTCGATCCACATGCTTTCGATGGCGTGGTCAATGCCACGGCGGCGGGTTTTCGTGCGCCCGATGCCAGCCCGCTGGCGGCGCTGCAACTGGCTTCGCATCTCTTTGTGATGGACGCGGCGTTCCTGCCGGCGCAAACGCGTCTGATCCGCGATGCGGCCGCGGCGGGTTGCGCGACGGTCGACGGCACACGCATGTTGCTGCATCAATTCTGCGGACAAATCGAGCTTTATACGGACCGGCCCGCGCCGTTCGAGGCGATGCGCACGGCGCTGCTCGATGAAATCCAGCGAGTCGAGCGTGTTGCGCAGGCCGAACGCGCCGCCGCCTGACGGGGCAATGCGTCCGGCAGCCCGCGTCAGACGGGCGCCGGAGGGAAGCCGCAAACGGCTCCACCTGCATGTACAGGAGTGGACATGGAAGGAGACAATATGAAGCATCAATCGATTGCCATCGACGGCACAGGGGCGCGTGTGAATCCGCACACGAATGAGCGCGCAACGCAGGACCGCGCAACGCAGACCCAGGTCAGCTCGGCCGATCTTTATCGCGCGGCCTGGGCGGCGTCGATCGGCAGCGCGCTCGAGTATTACGACTTCGCGCTTTATAACCTCGCATCCGCGCTGATCTTCGGTCCGCTGTTCTTTCCGTCGAGCGACCCTGCGCTCGGGTTGATTGCCAGTTTCGGCGCCTATTTCATCGGCTTTGCGATCCGGCCGGTGGGCGGCATCCTGTTCGGCGCGCTGGGTGACCGCTACGGGCGCAAGTTCGTGCTGATGGCGACGATCCTGCTGATGGGCGTGGCGAGCACGCTGATCGGCGTGTTGCCCACTTATGCGAGCGTGGGCATCTGGGCGCCGGTTCTGCTGGTGGGCTGCCGTTTGCTGCAAGGCCTGGGCGCAGGCGCGGAGCAGGCGGGTGCCGCCGTGCTGATGGCCGAATTCGCGCCGCCGCAACGGCGTGGCTACTTCGCGGCGCTGCCGTTCATGGGCGTGCTGCTCGGCACGGTCATGGCGGCGGCGATCTATTTCGCGCTGGTACGTGTCGAGGATATTTCGCAAACGCCGCTCTGGCGCGTGCCGTTCCTGCTGAGCGCGGTGATCATTGCCGTGGCAGTGTGGATTCGGCTGCGTCTGCGTGAATCGCCCTCGTTTGCGCGGCTCGAAGCGCGCCAGCAGGTAAAGGAGAGCCCGCTGCGCCACTTGATGCGCAATTCCAAGCCCACGGTGCTCAAGGTGATCGGTCTGCGCATGGCGGAGAACGGCGGATCGTCGATTTATCAATCGCTGGCGATCAGCTATATCGCTACGGCAACCGGCCTGAAAGGGCAGATCGGGCCGCTTGCGCTGCTGTTGGCTGGGGCGTCCGGCGCTATCGTGATTCCGCTGGCAGGACTCCTTAGCGATCGTATCGGGCGCGTGCGAAGCTACCGTATTTTCGCGGTTTATCAGCTTGTTCTGGCGTTTCCGACCTGGTGGGTGCTGAGTCTGGGCAACGCCACGGCCAGCATCGCGATGCTTTGTGTGTCGCTCGCGGGCGTCT
The DNA here is from genome assembly GCF_905220255.1 of Paraburkholderia sp. J69-1. NCBI lineage: Bacteria > Pseudomonadati > Pseudomonadota > Betaproteobacteria > Burkholderiales > Burkholderiaceae > Paraburkholderia > Paraburkholderia sp. J69-1. The sequence goes on from NZ_CAJMZG010000013.1 coordinate 11,449, forward strand.
GGGGCATGTTCGCGACGCAAGGCGCGCTGCTGCCCGAATTGTTCGGTGCGCAGCATCGCTATGCCGGCGTGGCGGTGGGGCGCGAGTTATCGGCGGTGGTGGCGGGCGGTATTGCGCCGCTGGTGGGCGCGTCGATCATCGCGTGGGCCACGACGCATTGGGGCGCGGGGCACGGCACGGTGCTCGCGTGGATTCCGCTCGCCAGTTATGTCGCAGTCCTGAGCTTGATCGGCGTGCTGACGACCTTCCATATTCCCGAAACGCGCGGCCGCAATCTCGACGATTTGAACGACGCCTGATCACCTTTTCTTGATTTGCATACGCGAAAACGGCGGCCGGATTGGCCGCCGTTTTGCTTTTGCCGCAGCCGGTTCTGTGTGCGACTTCCTGCGCTTCTTCCAGCGATCAGTCCCCCAAAAAATCTTCACGTGGAGATTTATTGCAAATTTCGCAACGGTTCTCTGCTTGACGAAGTTATGGAACCGGTTCCATAATTCGCGCCGCTTCAGATCGTCGCACCCCTGCGCGCTCGCAACAGGCGGGTGACGCAGTTTTACGCGCGGTCGCGGGCATCGTTGGGGCAGTGCCGCGCGGCGTCGGGTCGTGCGGGCAGGGCCGCGTAACCATTCAGGAAAATGCAAAAGATCACCTCGTCGTTTGCCGGTGACGTCACGCCAGGCGCGCGTCATAACGCTCGCCGCCGCACCGTGCTCAAGACCCTCGTGGCCGCGCTGACGCACGCAGGCTTTCTCGCCGTCGCGCCGCGCGCCTTCGCGGGCGCGCCGTTTGCCGCTGCGGATTTCGTCGCCGTTTCGCAGGCGCTCACCGGTCACCGGAATCTGGACGCGGACATCGGCGCACGACTCTTTACCGCACTAAGCGATGCCGACCGCGGTTTCGCCGCGCGCGCCGCCGCGCTCGCGCAGCGCATGCACGCCGGTCAGACGCCGCAGCAACTGCTCGACAGCGCCGACGAAGCGCATCTGCGCGACACCGCGCTCGCCATCGTCACGGCCTGGTACACGGGCACGGTCGGCCACGGCACGAAAGCCGTGATGGTGACTTACGCGAATGCGCTGATGTACGGCACGGTCGGCGACGGCATGAGCCCGCCCACGTACTGCGCAAACGGCCCGCTCTGGTGGACCGCCGCGCCGCCGCCCGCCGATGTCGAGCCGCCCGCGGTTGCCGCCGCGCGCCGCGCCCAGGCGGCCCAGCACGCCACCGCCCACCGATCCGCCTAAGCCTTCGCGCACCCAACCCGCATACCCCATGAAAACACCCGTATTTGAAGCGAATGGCGATGTCACGGCCGATATCGTGATCGTCGGTTCCGGCGTGGTCGGCGCCCTGATCGCCGATCAACTCGTCAGCGAAGGCCATTCCGTGCTGATGCTCGAAGCCGGTCTGCGCATCGAACGCGCGCAGGCCGTGGAGAACTGGCGCAACATGCCGTTCGACAATCGCGTCGGCTCCGATTTTCAGGGCCTTTATCCGCAGGCCGAACACGCGCCCGCTCCGCTGTACTTCCCGAAGAACGACTACGTGGGCCTGAGCGGCCCGGACGGCAAGAGCTTCCAGCAGGGTTATCTGCGCACCGTGGGCGGCACGACCTGGCACTGGGCCGCTTCGTGCTGGCGCCATCTGCCGGTGGACTTCCGCATGCAGTCGACCTACGGCGTGGGCCGCGACTGGCCGATTCCGTACGAAGAACTGGAGCCGTACTACTGCCGCGCCGAAGAGCAACTGGGCGTGGCCGGTCCCAACGATCCCGCGATGCAGTCGCCCACCGAGCGCAGCCGCCCGTATCCGATGGACATGGTGCCCTGGGGCCACGGCGACAAGCGTTTCGCGGAGATCGTCAACGCGCACGGCTATCACTCGATTCCCATTCCGCAGGCGCGCAGCACGCGACCGTGGAACGGTCGCCCAACTTGTTGCGGCAACAACAATTGCCAGCCGATCTGCCCGATCGGCGCAATGTATAACGGCATTCATCATGTGCAGCGCGCGGAGCACAAGGGCGCGCATGTGCTCGCCGAATCGGTGGTGTATCGCATCGACACCGATGCCAATAACCGCATCACCGCCGTGCATTGGTACGACAAGGCGCGTAAATCGCACAAGGCCAGCGGCAAGCGTTTCGTGCTCGCCTGCAACGGTATCGAAACGCCGCGTCTGTTGCTGCTCGCCGCCAACGAGCGCAATCCGAACGGCATTGCGAATTCGTCGGATCATGTGGGCCGCAACATGATGGATCACTCGGGTTTTCACTGCACGTTCCTCGCGAACGAGCCGATGTGGCTTGGCCGTGGTCCTGCGCAGAGCAGTTGTATCGTCGGGCCGCGCGATGGCGATTTCCGCGGGCAGTATTCGGCGAACAAGATGATTCTGAATAACATCTCGCGCGTCGGTCCGGCGACGCAGCAGGCGCTCAAGCTCGGCCTGGTCGGCAAGGAACTCGACGATGAGATCCGCCGCCGCGCGATCTATGGCGTCGATCTTTCGATCAGCCTGGAACCGCTGCCCGATCCGGACAACCGCCTCACATTGAGCAAGACGCGCGTGGACCCGCTCGGCCTCGCCTGCCCGGATATTCACTACGATGTGGGCGATTACGTGCGCAAGGGCGCCGAAGCGGCGCACAAGCAGATCGAGCATATCGGCAGCCTGTTTAATGCCGTGGAATTCAATATCACGACCGCGCTCAACGCGAACAATCACATCATGGGCGGCACCATCATGGGTGCGAGCGCGAAGGATTCGGTCGTCGATGGCAACTGCCGTGCGCACGATCACGACAACCTCTGGCTGCCCGGCGGCGGTGCCATGCCTTCCGCTTCGGTCGTGAATACGACGCTCTCGATGGCCGCACTCGCCATCAAGGCGGCCGATTCGATCTCGGCCAGCTTGAAGGGATAAGCCATGAGGATTGCTGATCAAATTAACGCGTGCGTGAAGCGCGCCGCTGTAGTCATGCTCGCAGCAGCGGGATTGATGGGCGCGATGCAATGCGCCAGCGCGCAAACGCCCGATACCAACGACGCCGATCTCGCGTTGATCGCGAAAGGTCATCAGCTTGCGGTCGCGGCGGACTGTATGGCGTGCCATACCTCGGTGAATGGCGGCAAGCCGTTCGCGGGCGGTTACGGTATTGCATCGCCAATGGGCACGATCTATTCGAGCAATATCACGCCGTCAAAAACGGCGGGTATCGGCCGCTATACGGAAGTACAGTTTGCACAGGCCTTGCGCGAAGGCGTGCGCGCGGACGGCGCGCATCTCTATCCGGCCATGCCTTATACGTCGTACACGGGGCTGACCGATGACGATGTGCACGCGCTTTACGCCTACTTCATGCATGGCGTCGAGCCTGTGGATCAAGCCGCGCCGCAAACGAAACTGCCGTTCCCGTTCAGCGTGCGGGCTTCCATGGCGGCTTGGAATACGCTGTATCTGCACGATCGACGCTTCGCGCCGGACCCGCAGCACGACGCGCAATGGAACCACGGCGCGTATCTCGCGAACGTGCTGGCGCATTGCAGTGCCTGCCATACGCCGCGCAACTTCATGATGGCCGAGGACGCGAAGCAGGACCTGGGCGGTGCACAACTGGGCGCATGGTACGCGCCGAACATCACCTCCGATGCGGTGAGCGGGATCGGCGCATGGAGCGACGCGGAACTCGTGAGCTACCTGAAAACCGGTCGCGCGCCGGGCAAGAATCAGGCCGCGGGGCCGATGGCCGAGGCGGTGCAGAACAGCCTGCAATATCTCTCCGATGACGATCTTGCCGCCATCGTCGTGTATCTGCGCAGCACCACGCCAATTCGCGATCCGCACGAGACGAAGCCGGCGTTCGCGCATGGCGCGTCGGCGAGCGTCGAAACCGGCTTGCGCGGCATGCAGCCGTATAACGCCAACGGCACGCTCACGACGGGCGCTGCACTCTTTAGCGGCTATTGCGCGAGTTGCCATCGCGTGGACGGCAAGGGCAGCCCGAGCCAGGCGTATCCGTCGCTGTCTGCGAATACGGCTACTGGCTCGCTCAATCCGTCGAATCTGGTGGCGACGATGCTTTACGGCGTGGACCGGGAAACCGGCGGCGAGCATGTGCTGATGCCGAACTTCGGCGAAGAGTCGTACGTGCAGCCGCTGACCGACGAACAGATTGCATCGATTGCCAATTACGTGCTCGCGCAATACGGCAACGCCGATGTGCACGTGTCGGTCGAAGATGTGGCGATCGCGCGCAACGGCGGCCCGCGTCCGCTGCTCGCGCGCCTGCAACCGGTGATGGTGCCGGGCGGCATTCTCGTGGCGTTGCTAGTGATCGGCCTGCTGATCAGCGTCGTGCGGCGCGGGCGACGCCGTGTCACTGCATCGGCTGAATCATCGCAGGTCGAGAAGGTATGACGGTGTTCGAAACGGGCACACGCAGGCTGGCGATGTTCGCGATGTGTGGTGGCGCGGCAGCGTTTTCGGGCGCTGCAGCCGCGCAGGGCAGCATCACGCTTTCGGGTATCGTCGATGGCGGTTTCGGCTATAGCAGCAATGTGCGCGTGGCGCAGTCGGCGGGCGCGGCGGGGGCGCCGGTCGCGTACGCGGGCCGTCCGGTCTATGGTTTCCAGAGCGGGACGTGGAACGGCGACCGCTGGCGCCTGATCGGTTCCGAAGACCTGGGCGCGGGCCGTAAGGCGCTGTTCTACTTCGAAAACGGCTTCAATCTGGGCACGGGCGCAGCGGGACAGAGTGGCAGGCTATTTGGTCGGCAGTCCTACATGGGAATTGCTGACGAACGTCTCGGCACGCTCACGCTGGGCCGCCAGTACGATGCAATCGTCGATATGGTCGGCGCGATCGGGCCAACCAGTTTTCTGACTGGCATGGCTGCGCATCCCGGCGATATCGACAATGTCGATAACAACGCGCGCATCAATAACTCGATCAAATACGCGAGCCCACGCCGATACGGCCTGCAATTCGAGGCGGTCTACGGTTTTGGCGGCGAAGCGGGCAGCATTGCGGCGCGCAATGCGTGGAGCGTCGGGCTGGTGTATCGCAACGGTCCGTTCAATCTTGGCGCAGCGTATTTGCATGCCAGTAGCGATCCGTCGCAAGGCACGTGGAATGGGAGCTATGACGGCTACTATTCTTCGTCGATCAACGAAGGGTTTGCGTCCGCGGCGCAGCTCGATGTGTTCGCCGCCGCAGCGTCGTATCGCTATGAGGCGTTGACGGCCGGACTCAACTGGAGCAATGCGCGCTACAACGGTGGCGCGGGTTCGCTATTCGCCGGCAGCGCGATCTTCGACACCGCACAGGCAACGTTGAGCTGGCAGGCTACGGCGGCGCTACGCGTGGCGGGCGGCTATGGTTATACGCATCGCAGTTCGGTGGGCGCAGCCGGGCGCGCGCAGTATCACGAGTTCAATCTCTCGGCGTTCTATGCGCTGAGCAAGCGTACCTGGCTCTATGCGCTCGCGGGCTATCAGCTGGCGAGCGGCGCCACGCTCGACGCGTGGGGCAATCCGGTCGCGGCGACCGCATCGCTGGGCGATGTGTCGAATGGGGCGTCGTCGGCGAATGGGCGGCAAGTCGTGGCGCGTATCGGCTTGCGGCAATTGTTCTAGGGGTGAGCCCGCGATTAGGGTGGCCCACCCATTGACGCCGCCAGTCGATTTTGCGATACAGAATATAATTTCGCGATCCCACCGCGACCATTATTTCCCACTATCGCAATGTCCGACACCGCGCAGAAGCCGGCCCGAGCAAGCGCTCACAAGGAAGATCGCCACTTCGTCACCGCGCTTGCACGCGGGCTCGACGTCCTCGCCTGTTTTCGTGGCGGCGATACGGCGCTGACCAACCAGGAAATCGCCCAGCGCTGCAAGCTGCCCCGATCCACCGTCTCGCGGCTGACGATGACGCTCACGAAACTGGGCTATCTGATTCATCTGGACGACACCGGGCGCTATCGTCTGGGCACGGCCTGTCTTGCGCTCGGTAGTTCGATGCTCGCGCGCCTGGACGTGCGCAAGCTGGCGCGGCCCATGATGCAGGAGCTTTCGGAGTTCTCGGGCGGCACCGTTTCGCTGGGCGTGCGCGACCGCCTTTCGATGCTGTATATCGAGAGCTGCCGCAGCACCGCGGCGCTAGCGCTGACGCTCGACGTGGGTTCGCGCATTCCGCTGGCCACTTCGGCGATCGGGCGCGCGTGGCTCGCCGCCGTGCCCGCGCGCGAACGCGAGGACGTGATGGAGCAGATTCGCGAACTCGACGATGTGGCCTGGCCGGCCGTGCGCCGCGGCATCGAGCAGGGCGTGAGCGATCACGCGGAACTGGGCGTGACCTGTTCGTTCGGCGAATGGCAGAAGGATGTCAATGGCATTGCGCGTGCGTTCGAACCGGGCGGCGGCTTGCCGGTGATGGCAATCAACGTGGGCGGACCTTCCTTTTCGCTTACACAACAATTCCTGCTCGACGAAGTGAAACCGCGTCTGTTGCAGATGATCGCCCGGCTCGAGGCGGCCATCGCAGGTCAATAAGCGTAGAGGGCGCGGGCTGCATGCTCGCGCTTTTTTTTTGCTCAATATGATTAGTCATCCGTATTAAATGCGGCGCACTTGCGACTAAAGCAGCGTTGTGCTTCGAAATACGAGAATTCCGCATGGCGGAACTCTCAGGCTATGTCGCATGCGCGATGAATCGCGCAACACCGCTTCATCCGAGAACACTGGCGCTCATTTCGCATCGCTGCCAGTGGGGTTTTTCCCAATCTTTCAAGCCACATCGGTGCTTTACAGCACCTTGGCCTCCGCGTTAGCATTTCTGCAGTGCAGAATTCATGATTGCTTTGCAGAATCATCTAACGACGGCGCAATACCGCGAATGCAGCGGCTGAACCGTCCACGGAGGCCTGTCGATTTCATGAGTATCGATCTTCAGTCGAGCTTTAGCGGGACGCGTCCTGTCGCGCCCGCGCACGCTTTCGACGTCGCGCGTCTGGCTCAATGGATGCGCGAACACGTTGACGGTTTTAGCGGCGAGATCCGCGTCGAGCAGTTCAAAGGCGGTCAGTCCAATCCCACCTTTCTGCTCGAAGCGACGGGCGCGCGCTATGTGTTGCGACGCAAGCCGCCCGGTACGCTGCTGCCTTCCGCGCATGCTGTGGAGCGTGAATATCGCGTGATTCGCGCGCTCGAACACACTGAGGTGCCCGTCGCCAAAGCCTATGCGCTTTGCGAGGACGCCGCGGTGATCGGCACGCCGTTCTATCTGATGGAGTATGTAGAGGGCCGCATCTTCTGGGACGCGGCGCTGCCCGATATGACGCGCGAAGCGCGCGGCGCGATCTATGGCGAGATGAATCGCGTGATTGCCGCGCTGCATTCCGTCGATCCCGACGCAGTGGGCCTGAGCGACTACGGCCGCGCGGGCAACTATATCGAGCGCCAGGTGGCGCGCTGGACGCGGCAGTATCGCGCTTCGGAAACCGAGCGTATCGATGCCGCCGATCGCCTGATCGACTGGCTGCCCAAACATGTTCCCGCAGGCGACGAGCGCCGCATCGTGCACGGCGATTACCGGCTCGATAACGTCATCTTTCATGCGTGCGAACCGCGCATTCTTGCCGTGCTCGACTGGGAGTTATCGACGCTCGGCAATCCGCTGGTCGACTTCGCCTATCACTGCATGATCTGGCATATGCAGGCCGGTGCGCGGCGCGGGCTCGTCGGTCTCGATCTCATTGCGCTCGGCATTCCCGACGAAAAGACCTATTTGCAGCGCTATCTGGCAACCGTTGCGCGCGCATCGAATGCTGCCGTCCCGGAAGCGGACTGGGGCTACTACCTTGTTTTCAACATGTTCAGACTGGTGGGCATTCTGCAGGGCGTGATGGCGCGCGCACTGCAAGGCAACGCATCGAATGCGCTCGCGCTCGAAACCGGGCGGCGCACGCGCCCGCTCGCGGAACAGGCGTGGGCACTCGCACGCGCGGTCGATGCCATGCGCTAGCAAGGCGCGCGCATTCCCGTATTTATTCAGGCTGACAATTCACGCGGAAAAGGCTTATGAACTTCGAACACTCGGACAAGGTCAAGGAATTGCAGGCGCGTCTCACGGCATTCATGGATCAGCATGTGTATCCGGCAGAGCAGGCATTCGCCGCCGAAATGGACGCAGCACGGCGCGCGGGCAATCCCTGGCAGCCCGCGCCGGTGATGGAAAGTTTGAAGGACAAAGCGCGCTCCGCGGGTCTGTGGAATCTGTTTTTGCCGCCTCACGAGGGGCAGAATGGCCTGACGAATCTGGAATACGCGCCGCTGTGCGAAATCATGGGACGCTCCGCCATCGGCGCGGAGCCGTTCAATTGTTCGGCGCCGGACACGGGCAATATGGAAACGCTGCTGCGCTATGGCAACGAAGCGCAGAAGCGCGAATGGCTCGCACCGTTGCTGGATGGCACGATCCGTTCGGCGTTCGCCATGACGGAACCGGCCGTAGCATCGTCGGATGCAACGAATATCGAAGCGCGTATCGAGCGCGACGGCGATCACTACATCATCAACGCGCGTAAATGGTGGACTTCGGGCGCGAATGATCCGCGCTGCAAGATCCTTATTTTCATGGGCAAAACCGATCCCGAGGGCGCGAATCGACATCAACGCCAGTCGATGGTGCTGGTGCCGCGCGACACGCCAGGCGTCACGGTGCTGCGCCATCTGCCGGTGTTCGGCTACGACGACGCGCCGCACGGTCATGCCGAAGTCCTGTTCGAAAACGTGCGTGTGCCCGTAACGAATGTGCTGCTGGGCGAGGGCCGTGGTTTTGAAATCGCGCAAGGGCGTCTCGGACCGGGCCGTATTCATCATTGCATGCGTTTGATTGGCCGTGCAGAACGCGCACTGGAAGCGATGTGCAAACGCACGACCACGCGTACCGCATTCGGCCGCGCGATTGCCGATCAAGGCGTGACGCGCGAACGCATTGCCAATGCGCGCATCCTGATCGATCAGGCGCGTTTCCTTGTGCTGCACGCGGCCTGGAAAATGGATTCGGTCGGCAACAAGGCGGCGCGCAAGGAAATCGCCATGATCAAGGTGGCCGCGCCCGCGATGGCCTGCCAGGTGATCGACTGGGCGATTCAGGCGCATGGCGGCGGGGGCGTGAGCGACGACTTCGGCCTCGCGCGGGCCTATGCGAACGCACGCACGATCCGCCTCGCGGACGGCCCCGATGAAGTCCATCGCAATGCCATCGCCAAGATGGAACTGGCGGCTTATCTTTAAACCGCGGAGCGCGAACCTATGACCGCGATTACCAATTCCTCCGATGTTGCGTTTGCGAGCATCGGCGACCAGATCCGGCGGCTGGCCGTGGAGCAGGGCGAGCATGCGGCGCTGATCTGCGAAGGCAAGACTTATTGCTACGCCGATCTCGACGCAATGATCGATCGATGCGCGAGCGCGCTGCAACGCGAAGGCATCGCGCCTGAAGACGTCGTGGCGATTTGCGCCGAGGCATCGCCCTGGTATGTCGCGGTGTTTCTGGGCGCGCTGCGTGCGGGCGCGGCCGTGGCGCCGCTTGCCCCGTCTTCGCACCCGGACAGCCTCGCGGGCATGATTGAAAACGCCGGCGCGCGCGTGCTGTTTCTCGACGCCGATGTGCGTGCGGCGCTGAAACGCGCCGCAAAACCGCCCACCGTGCGCAGCGTGAGACTGGATGCACAAGGCGATGCAGAAGACACCACCGGCATCGACGCCTGGCTTGCGCCGCGCGGCGCGGTGCCGCGTCATGTCGATGTGCGGCCCGAATGGGCGTTCAATATCATCTATTCGTCGGGCACGACGGGGCTGCCCAAAGGCATCGTGCAATCGCATGCGATGCGCTTTGCCTACGCGCAGCGCAGCGTGGATCGTGGCTATGGTCCGCAAGCCGTGACGTTGATCTCGACGCCGCTTTACTCGAACACCACGCTCGTGAGTTTCTTTCCCACGCTCGCGCTGGGCGGCACGGTCGTGCTGATGCCGAAATTCGACACGAAGGGTTATCTGGCGCTCGCGCAGCAATATCGCGCGACGCATACGATGCTCGTGCCGGTACAGTATCAACGCCTGATGGCCGAGCCGGATTTCGATCGCTATGATCTGTCGAATTTTGTTTCGAAGTCCTGCACGAGTGCGCCGTTCAGCGCGCGCGTGAAAGCCGACGTAGTGCGCCGCTGGCCGGGCAGTCTCACCGAGTTTTACGGCATGACCGAAGGCGGCGCGTCGTGCGAGCTCTGCGCGGAATTACACCCCGACAAGCTTCATACTGTGGGCCGTGTGATGTCGGGTCACGAAATGCGATTGATCGACCCGGCGGGCAATGAGTTGCCGCGCGACAGCATCGGCGAAATCGTGGGCCGTTCGCCGACGATGATGACTGGCTATTATCGCCAGCCCGAAAAGACCGCCGAAGCCGAATGGTACGACCGCGACGGCCAGCGTTTTATTCGAACCGGCGATATTGGCCGTTTCGACGAAGACGGTTTTCTCGTGCTGATGGACCGCAAGAAGGACATGATCATCTCGGGTGGTTTCAATGTTTATCCGAGCGATCTGGAGCAGGTGCTGCTGCAACATCCGCAGATTGCTGAAGCCGCCGTGGTGGGCGTGACGTCGGAGCGTTGGGGAGAAACGCCGGTGGCGTTTGTGACCTTGCACGCCAGTGCGACGGTGGACGCCTCGGAACTGGCGGGCTGGGCAAACGAGCGGCTGGGCAAGATGCAGCGTCTGGCTGAAGTGGTTATCGCGGATTCCTTGCCGCGTAGCGCCATCGGCAAAGTGCTCAAGCGGGAATTGCGCGAGAGTTTCAAACCGTCCCGAGCGTATTGATCGAAACGAGGATCGAAGCGCGCGCCTGCTCGTTCAAACGTATGGCGCGCCTCGTTTATCGAATCAAGGCAAACCCGCGCGCGGCACATCCACACGCGCCGTGCGAATGCGCGCTTCACGACGCGCGCCATTCTCAGGCCCTGTCCCAGGCGCGGTGCAGAGGAAAAGCGTGCGGCCATCGTCGCCGCCCAGCATGCATGCGTAGCATTGCTGGTCTCCGATCGAAATCGACTCGACGATTCCGCGGCCTTCCATCACGCGCAGCACGCGATTGCCGCGCGCATCCGCCACCCAGATCGCACCTTCGGCGTCGAGGCACAGGCCATCGGGATAACTGCCTTCGAGATCGGCAAAAACGCGGCGGCGCGACAGCGTACCGTCGTGCGCGACGTCGAATGCGCTCAGCCGTTGACCGAACGTTTCCGCGACGATCAGCGTGCGGCCATCGGGCGTGAGCGCCATGCCATTGGGAAATGCCAGATCGCGCGCGGCCACGTGCACCTTGCCATCGGGCGAAACGCAAAGCAGATCGGTGCCGCGCGGCGTTTCCCCCGCATAGAGATTGAAGCCGAAATTGCCGATATAGGCGCGGCCCGCTTCGTCGACCAGCATGTCGTTGCAGGGGCCAGGCACGTAAGTCGATAGATCGGCGAGCGTGTGGGTTTCGCCGTTCGACACGTTCAGCAGGCGGCAATCGTGCATGGAAACCGCCAGCATCGTGCCGTCGGGTCGCCAGCCCAGACCGCTTGGGCATGCTTCGACATGCGCGATGGTCGTGAGCTGGCCTTGCGCGTCGGCGCGCAGAATTTCGTGGCGATAGAAGTCGGAGAACCAGAGTTGGCCGGCATGCCAGCGCGGCGCTTCGGGAAAGCACAGCTCGACGACAAAGTCGTCGAGCGTAGCGGCAGATGTCGTCATGTGACCTCGCAAGTGCAACGCGGGCCGCATGGGCGGCCCGCAAACCTCACAAACATGAACAGGATCGAAACGCTTACTTCGCGGCGGCCAGCGCCGTATCGGGCAATGCCTTGATATTGCCGCCTTCCACCACGGCCACGACCGCGCGGCCCATGGTGATGCCGCCACGCGCATCCACGCCCGAAAGACCATGCGGATTGTTCTGCGCGGAGAGCGACTTCAGCGCCTGATCGTAGGCCTTGCGGATGGCGGTGGCGTCGGTGGTTGTGCCTGCAACTTTCATCGCCTGCACTGTCGCCCACACGGCGGTGTAGTTGAGCGAGGCTTCCTGGGTCGGCATGCGCCCGCCATGCGTCTTCGTGAAGCGCGCGACGAACGACTTCGCATCGGGCGAGGGATCGTCGCCAATCGGCATCACGCCGATCGATCCGTCGAGCGCGCCATAGCCGCCCGCGATCTTCGCGACTTCGTCGAGCTTGGCCTGGTCCATCACCACGAAGCCGCCCTTGAAGCCCAGTTCGCGCGCCTGGCGGATGATGAGGCCGGTGGGCTCCGAAGGTCCGCCCACGAAAATGACCTTGGGCTTGCTGGCCAGCACGCGGCTCACGCCGCTATAGAAGTCGGTTGCGCGGTTATACGACATGGGATTGTCCGCGACGATGGTGCCGCCCGCTGCCTGCCATGCCGGTTTGAATGCGGCCGTCCAGGCCTTGCCGTAATCGGTATCGGTGTTCGCAATCGCGGCGTCCTTGCCGAACTTGTCCATCTCGTACTTCACAAAGGCAGGCGTATACGAGGTGAATTCGGGCGGAATGCGGATGGTGAGCGGATTGTTGCGCGCGGCCAGTTGCGGCACGCTGGTGTAGGCGAGCAGCAATAATTTCTGCTGCTGATTGATAGTCTGGACTGCGTAGCATCCACCCGAGTGCGGCACCAGTACCACACTGGCGTTGTATTCCTGAGAAAGACGGCGCGCATTGATGGCCGTTTCGCTCGGGTTGTACTGGTCGTCGAGCGCGACCACATCGAGCTTGATCTTCTTGCCGCCCACAACGAGACCGGCCTGATTGATTTCAGCCACGGCCATCTGCATGCCTTCGAGCACTTCCTGGCCGTATTTCGCGGCGCCGCCGCTCAGCGGCCCGGAAAAGCCGATATGGACTGCGGTTTCCTGCGCCATGGCCGGCGCGGCAAGCATCAGCGAAACAGCGAATGTACCAGCGAGCGCGAGAGACAGCTTCCTGACGATCATGAACGTATCCTCGAAGGAGTGACGATGAAGTACCGCTGAATCGAAACGGAGAAATGAGGGGCGTCAGCCGCCCACATAGGCGCGCCGCACGGCTTCGTTACCGGCGAGCGTTTCGTAAGTGCCTTCCAGCACGATGCGGCCCGATTCCACGACATACGCGCGATGCGCGATCTTGAGCGCCGCGTGCGCGTTCTGTTCGGCGAGCAGCACCGTGGTGCCCGCGCGATTGATGCGCTGGATCACCTCGAAGGTCTGCTTGACGACGAGCGGCGCAAGCCCAAGCGAAGGTTCGTCGAGCAGCAGTACACGCGGGCGGCTCATGAGTGCGCGGCCAATCGCGACCATCTGCTGCTGGCCGCCGCTGAGCGAGCCGGCGGGATCGTCCTTGCGGCTCACCAGATCGGGAAAAAGGGCGAGCACTTCGTCCAGGCGCTGACGGTTGCCCGCACGATCGCGGCGATGCGTGTACGCCCCCAGCATCAGGTTCTTGAGCACCGACATTGCAGGAAACAGCTTGCGGCCTTCGGGGCAATGAATCACGCCGGCGCGCACGACATCGGCGGGACGTTTGCCGACCAGATCGACATCCTTCAGGCGGATGCGCCCCGTGCTCGCTTTGCCAAGCGCACTGGCCGCGCGAAAGATCGAGCTTTTGCCCGCACCATTCGCGCCGAGCAGCACCACCAGCTCGCCTTCGTCGGCGCGCAGATTGATGCCGTGCAGGGCGCGGAAGCTGCCGTAATCGAGGCTTACGTCATTGAACGTCAGCATGTTCGCTCCCGAGATAGGCGTCGATCACCGCCTGGTTTTTACGGATTTCATCGGGCGTGCCCTCGGCGATTTTTTCGCCGTGGTCGAGCACCATGATCTTGTCGGCGAGATTCATGATCATGCTCATCTTGTGTTCGACGAGGCACACCGTTATGCCGCGCCGTGCGATCTTGCGGATCAAGGCGGCAAGGCCATCGGTTTCTTCGGGATTCACGCCGCCGGCAGGTTCGTCGAGCAGCAGCAGGGTGGGATCGGTGGCGAGCGCGAGCGCAATGGCCACGCGCTTGCGTTCCTCCTGCGTGATGCCGCCTGCGGGCTTCGCCTCCAGATGCGCGAGGCCGACGAAATCGAGCGCTTCGCGCGCCTTGTCGCGACAGATGCGCTCCTCGTTTTTGCAGCGCGCGGTGCGCAGCAGCGCGTCCCAGAGATTCGAGCGCGTGCGCAGTCGATGCCCGACGATCAGGTTCTCCAGCACCGATGCCGTTTCGAACAATGCCGTGGCCTGGAACGTGCGCGCCACGCCGAGCCGCGCCATCTGGTCGGCACGCAGACCGCTCACGTCCTTGTCGCGCAGACGGATCGACCCCGCGCTTGGCCGGTACATGCCGCTGATCAGATTGAAAAACGTCGTCTTGCCCGCGCCATTGGGCCCGATAATGGCGTTCACGCGTCCTTCATCGATTCGCGTAGTGACGTTCGTGACAGCCTTAAGGCCTCCGAACTGTTTTGACAAGGCGGTGATTTCAAGCATGGCCGTCTCCGCTGGAAGTCGCACGGCGCGCGCTTGGCGCGGCCACGTCGCGCAGCGCGAAGCGGCTGCGTGCGCTCTGATAAAGACCCACAAGGCCGCGCGGCAGGAAGATCAGCAGCACGATCAGCAAAGGGCCGAACACGAGGAAGCGATAGTCCTGCATGAATTGCAGCGACTGCGTGAGCCAGGGCAAGGCAATCGCGCCGAGCAGCGGGCCGGCGAGCGTGCCGATGCCGCCCACGACCGCATACATCGTCATGTCGAAGGTATGGCTGATATTGGCGAGATCGGGGCCGAGAAAGCGCACGAAGCCCGCATATAGACCGCCTGCGATGCCGGCATAGAACGTGGAGATCAGAAACGCCAGCATCTTGTTGCGCATGAGATCGATGCCCAGCGCCTGCGCGAGATGCTCGCTGTTGCGGATCGCCACGAAGGTATGGCCGAGCAGCGAATGCACGATGCGATGCATGATCCACAGGCCCGCGGCGAGAAACGCGAAGGTGAGGTAATACAGCGCACGCGGGCTTTCGAACGAGATCGGTCCGATGTCGGGCGGCGCGGCAATGCCGATGATGCCCACCACGCCATGCGTGACACTGTCCCACTTCTCGATCACGAGAAAAATGATGTAGCCCACGCAGAGCGTGAAGATCGCGAAGTAATTGCCTTTGAGCCTTAAGGACACGATGCCGACGAAGAAGCCCAGCACCACGCTCAGCGCGCCCGCAAGTGCAAAGGCCAGCCAGAACGGCACCTGATAATCGACGGTGAGAATCCCCACGGTATAGGCGCCAACGGCCATAAAACCGCCGTGCGCGAGATTGAACTGCCCGGTGTAGCCCGTCAGCAGATTCAGGCCGATGGTCGCGAGCGCGAAGATATACGCCGTGGACATGACCGTCAGCGAATAATCGTTGCGCACGAGAAAGGGCAGTACCAGACCGGCGGCAAAGAGCGCAATCCAGCCGAGATGGCGCGTCATGGAAGGGTTGGTCGTGTTCGTCATGATGTGCGCATCTCCCGCGAAAATAGCCCTTGCGGACGCAGCGACAGGATCGCCACGAGCAGCACGAAGGCAATCAGGTCCTGGTAATCGGGCGAGACATAGAAGGCGCCGAAGCTTTCGGCCAGACCGATGATGAGACCGCCCACCACCGCGCCCGGCACGCTGCCCATGCCGCCCAGAATGATGATGACGAAGGCCTTCAGGATCACTAACTGACCCATGGCGGGGTAGACGAGATTGATCGGCGCATAGAGCGCTGCGGCGATGGCGGCCAGCACGCCCGAGAGCGCGAATGTCGCCATGCCGACCTTGCGCGGATCGATGCCCATTAGCGCTGCACCTTCGCGATTCTGTGCGACCGCGAGGATGGTGGAGCCCGCAACGGTGTGATGCAGGAACAGTTGCAGCGCCAGCACGAGCCCGAATGCACCGGCGATGATCAGCAGCCGCTGGATCGGCGCAATCACGCCGTTCCATTCGAGCACGCCGCTCCACGGCGGCGACATGCGATGAAAGTCGGTGCCCCAGAGCGCCTGCGCGGCGGCTTCGAGAAACAGCATCAGGCCGATGGCGGCGATCATCGGCGCGAGTTCGGGGGCGTTGCGCAGCGGGTGGAACACAAGGCGCTCGGCCAGCATGGCGAGTACGGCCACGCACACGGCGGCCGCCGCCATCCCCGTCCAGTAGCCGAGGCCAAAGCGCGAGGTGAGATAGAACGCGGCGAATGCGCCGACCATGTAGAACGCGCCGTGCGCGAAATTCGGCACGGCCATGATGCCGTAGACGAGCGTGAGGCCGAGCGCCACGAGGCTGTAAATGCCTCCGAGCGTCAAACCGTTGAGCACCTGCTGCAAAAACAGATCCACCGTGACCTCCCGAACACGGGCCTTGCGTGACATGCGATGGCAAGGCCGGAGATTGAACTGCCGCGCGCCCGGGTGATGACGGGATTCCGGTGTCGCGGCAGGCGTTTCGATCATGCGGTTGCTGCTGGAACGGGCCTGAAACATCGAAGTGCGGCCAGGGTCAATTGGGCAATGAATTCTGCAGTGCAGTCAGCCTGGGGAAAATACCAAACGATCGTTCGCAAATCTGGCACGGCGCGATTTTTTATCCACAACACATGTTTTGCGCAGTGCAGCGAGCAATTTTCGGGGGCGCTGTATCACCTTGACGGGTTCAATTCACGTCGATAGATTCTGCAATGCAGACGAAGATTCTGCTAATCGGGCTGCGTGTTTTCTTCATGAACTCGAATCGGAGGGCAGGGACGATGCGTTTCACCAACAAGGTTGCCATCGTGACGGGCGCCGCCAGCGGTATCGGCTGCGCGACGGCGCGGCGACTCTATGACGAGGGCGCGACGCTCGCCCTGGTGGACCGGCAAGCCGGTGCGCTCGCCGATGTGGCCGCGGGCTTCGACGCCGCACGCGTCTGGCACGGTGCAGTCGATGTCTCGCGCGAGGACGACGTGGCGCGCTGCGTCGCCGACGTGCGCGCGCGCTTTGGCGGGATCGACGTGCTGTGCAATGTCGCGGGCATTGCGGGCGGCGATTATTCGATCGTCGCGGAAACGGATACGGCGGTCTGGCAGCAGATCCTTGCGGTCAATCTGATGGGCGTCGTGCACTTCACCAAATGGGCCGCGCAGGCGATGATCGCGCGCGGACAAGGGGCGATCGTCAACGTGGCCTCCGTGGCGGGCGTGCGCTCGGGTGCGGGTGGCAATGCATACAGCGCGTCGAAGGCGGCCGTCATCAATTTGACGATGACGAGCGCCTGCGATCTCGCGACTGCGCAGATTCGCGTGAATGCCGTGTGTCCCGGTCTGATCGAAACTGGCATGACGGCGCCCGTATTCGAACGCGCGCGCGAACTGAACAAGACCGACCGGCTTGGTTATCGCTGCGAATTGCGCCGCCCTGGCCGCGCGGAAGAGGTAGCCGCAGCCATCGCCTTTCTCGCCAGCGACGACGCCAGCTATATCACCGGTCAGGCGCTGCCCGTGGACGGCGGTAATACCGCCTCGCTCAACCTGCCCGGCATGAAGGTGTGAGCGCAACGAATCGATAACACCCTGGCAACACGCAGGCAACACCGCGGCCCGTTGTTACGCGGGCCGTGCGTTGCCTGAGCCACGATCAGAACATATGGCGGATACCGAGGCTTGCGCCCACGGTCGAGCCATTGACTTCATAGAGCGCGTTGTTGATTGACAGACCCGTATCCATGCGGCCGTGGTTGTTCACGTAGCCCACCTGCCCGTAAAGCGTCGTGCGCTTCGAGAGGAAGAACTGCACGCCCGCCGAGGTCATGATCGAGTGATTCGCGCCGTTATTGCCGTCGCGCGTGTACCAGGCGCCCGCGTTCACGTTGAGGTACGGCGTGACGAAGTAGCTCAGGCCGCCCGAATAGACGCTGTTGTCGAACGAACCCGCGACCTTGTAGAGCGCGTAGGAAGCGGAGATCGTCAGGCTGTTTTCGAAGCGATACGTCGCGCCCAGCGTGCGGCCGACGAATTCGACCGTGCTCGGCACCGGCGTGCTGGCCGCGCTGCCGCCCGAATTGCCGTTGTAGAGCGCGCCGGTCAGCGTGAGGCCGCCCAGGTGATAGCGCAGGCTTGCGGAGTACTGGCGGCCGGCCTGGAAGTCGCCCGCCGATCCACCGAGCGCCATCATCGCCGATGCCTGGATGCCGGCGATTTCCGGCGAGGTATAGGTCAGCGAATTGCTGTTGAAAAGCCCCGTCACATAGACGTTATTCACGTAGCTCACAAGGCCGCTGCCGAAATAAGACATGCCGCGCGGGTCGGTGTCGTAGAGCGAGAGGAAGAACGGCGAATATTGCAGACCGGCCTTCATCGTGCCGTATGGGCTGTCGATACCCACCCAGGCCTGGCGCCCGAACATATTGCCGTTCGAGTTGTTGAACGCGCCGCTGGCGACGCTGATCCCGCTTTCCAGTGTGAAGATCGCGCGCAGGCCGCCGCCCAGATCTTCGGCGCCGCGCAGGCCGAAGCTCGAACCCGTCATGCCGCTGTCCGTGAACGAGAACTGATGGCCTGCGTTCTGGCCGGTCGTGGTGTTCATCGTGTGGCTGGTATAGAGCAGCGAGGCATCGACGATACCGTACAGCGTCACGCTGCTTTGCGCATGCGCGGCACTCGCCATGCCCATCAGCCCCGTCGCTGCGACCCCGGTGGCAAGCAGTTTCTTGCGTAGCGTATTGCGTTTTGACATTTTGGAATCCTGATCGACTGGAATGGCTTGAATGTAATTGGATTCGTGCACTTCTCTTGTCGCGGCGCGTCAGCGTGCGCGGAAGCGGCGCGTTTACGCCTTCCGTGCGGGGTGCCGGCCTTGTGATACTGCGCGAGGCTGGCGTCGACGCGTCATGCGGACGTCGTTACGGGGATTGCTGCGGTAACACGGGAAGGACGTCTTGCCGGTGAGGCCAGGCGGGCGCGCAAGGGAA
Organism: Paraburkholderia sp. J69-1; assembly: GCF_905220255.1. Classification (NCBI taxonomy): domain Bacteria; kingdom Pseudomonadati; phylum Pseudomonadota; class Betaproteobacteria; order Burkholderiales; family Burkholderiaceae; genus Paraburkholderia; species Paraburkholderia sp. J69-1. The sequence continues at coordinate 30,504 of NZ_CAJMZG010000013.1, forward strand.
ACGGCGGCGCGCCGCAGAACGGATTCGGATCGCAAGTTCAGGCTGTTGCTCGTTCACCGATTGCCTCTCCACACACCAGGTAGGGCTCGCAAGATTTGTCCGGAATGTCTGTCAGACGGGGATTATTTTTGTACGGTCGTACGTAAACGTCACCCTGGGGGAAACGTGGGGGCGACACTCTAATTATTAACGGGCGCGTGGATTGACGGCGAGATTGTCGTGTGGACGACAATCTCGTCATGGTCGGTAAGAAGTCGATGGGGCGCGAAAATAATGCTTCGGAATACGTATTAAATGACTGCCGTACTTAAGTTTTTTGCGCCTTGAATGTCTTGCCCACCACCTCTGCGATGAAATCGATCACCGCGCGAATCGGCGGCGCATGGCGCAGATCGTCGTGCACGACCAGCCAGATATCGCGCGAGAACGTTTCGCCCGCATCGGGCAGGCGCTGCAGCGCCGGGTCGGCATCGCCCATGAACACGGGCAGCCCCGCAACGCCAATGCCAGTGCGCGCCGCTGCCTGCTGCGTGGTGATGTCGCTGACTTCGCAGACGATCGGGCGCCCGCCTGCCACGGCGCGCAGCCATTGCTCGTGCGGCATGTCGGCCAGACGCGCCTCGTAGGCGATAAAGGCCCAGTCGGCGGGCTGCGCGGCCTGCGCGTAAGCGCGGCTCGCATAGAGCGCGAAGGCCATGGTGCCGAGCTTGCGCGTGACGTTGCGCGGCTCGTCCGGGCGCGCGAGACGCACGGCGATATCCGCTTCGCGCCGCCCGAGCGACACGCGCTGCGCCTCGCTGGCCAGCGACAACTGGATGCCCGGATGCCGCTGCGCAAACGCGCCCAGCGTGGTGGCGAAGAAGTTGCTCGCCAGCACCGGCGGCACGCTGATCGTGACCTTGCCGTGCATCGGCGATTGATCTGCCCGCGCAAGGCGCTCGATGGCGAACGCTTCGGTTTCCATGCGCTGCGCGAGTTCGGCGATCTGGCGGCCTGCCGAGGTCAACTGGCACGCGCGCGGCAGGCGGTCGACCAGACGAATCTCCAGTTCCGCTTCCAGCGCGCTCAGGCGGCGGCCGACGGTGGCGTGATCGACCTTCAGGCGGCGCGCGGCCGCCGAAAGACTGCCGGTTTGCGCGACGGCGACGAAATAGCGGAGATTTTCCCAGTCGAACATCGGTGCAATTTCTCTCATTGACTGTGCAGGATTGGGGAATATTCGCACAGAACGCGGTGGCTTAGGCTGACGTTTTACGATTTGGGGAAAGAGCGATGTCATCTATTCGTCCAGCGTCGGCGCCGTCGCGTGCCGGTTTTGTGCAAGTTGCGGCGTGCCTGGGTTTTGTCGTGGTGTCGATCGACGTGAGCGTGGTGAACGTGGCGCTCGACACGTTACGCGATGCCTTCCACGCCGATGTCACCGGGCTGCAATGGGTCGTCAATGCGTATGCGCTCGTGTTCGCATCGGCGTTGCTGCTGGCGGGCGCGTTGGGCGACCGCTGCGGTGCGAAGCGCGTGTTCGCAGCGGGTTATGTGCTGTTCACATGTGCGTCGGTGGGTTGCGGGCTGGCGCATTCGCTGGCGGCGCTGATCGGCTGGCGCCTCGTGCAGGGGTTGGGCGCGGCGCTGCTCGTGCCTAATTCGCTGTCGGTGTTGCGCGAAGCATTTCACGACGCCGGGGCGCGCAGCCGCGCGGTCGGTTGGTGGGCGGCGGGCGGTGGCACGGCGCTCGCGGCGGGGCCGGTGATCGGCGGGCTGCTGATTGCTGCATTCGGCTGGCGCAGCATTTTTCTGGTCAATGTGCCGGTGGGTTTGATCGGCGTCTGGATGACGTGGCGTCATGCGCCGCCTACGCGTGGGCATGCCGGGCGCAGTCTCGATCCGCTCGGACAGGTGAGCGGTGCGCTGGCGCTCGCCTCACTTGCGTTCGCGTTGACGCAGGCCAGTAGCCTGTCGTGGCAAAGCCCGCTGATCTGGGGTGCGTTTGCGCTGAGCGTGGTGTCGGGCGCGGTGTTTGTTCGTATCGAAGCGCGCCATCCTTGCGGCATGCTGCCGCTCGACTTGTTTGCGAATCGCACGGTGAGCGGCACGACGTTGATCGGCCTGATCGCGAATCTCGTGTTTTATGGTGTTGTTTTCACGTTCAGTCTGTTGTTCCAGTCGATCTGGCATTTCACGCCCGAACGCACGGGCCTGGCGTTCCTGCCGATGATGGCGGTGCTGGTCGTGATGAATATTGCCGCGGGACGGCTTGTGAATCGCATCGGGGCGCGGCGGCTGACGCTGGCGGGTTTATCGATTGCCGTGGTGGGTTATCTGTCGATGTTGCCCGCGCTGGCCGCGCAATCCTATGCCGGGCTGATCGCGCCGATGTTGCTGGCAGGCGGCGGCATCGCGCTGGCGGTACCCACGATCACCAATGCGATGCTGGCGGCGGTGAGGCGCGAGCAGGCGGGCATCGCGTCGGGGCTTTTGAATGCCGCGCGTCAGGTGGGCGGCGTGATGGGCGTGGCCTTGTTCGGCTTTTTCGTGCGGCATCCGCAAACAGCGCTGTTTATGCATGGACTGGCGCAGTCGCTGGTTGTGTCCGCAACGTTGCTGGTGGTGGCATGGGGTGTGGCGTGGTGCACGCTGGAACTGCGCTCGACTGCCCGTTGCGCGACGGCGCAATAGAGCAAGATACGCTCCGCCATGCTTCCCCCTACATAGACTACATGACCGCGCAGGTATGGGTTCTGCCCGCGCATCTGGCTATCGTTGTCTCCACGCAGCGAACACCGCCGCGACCGTATCGCCCCACAACACGATCCAGGAGACAGCACCATGACGCAAGCCCAGCTTGCCGCGCTCACGCGGCCACGTCAGCCGGCCATGCCCCGCCACTGCACCTTCGACGCCCACGATTGGGACATCCTCAGCCGCTACTGGCATCCCGTCGCCTTTGCAGCGGAAGTTCAGGACAAGCCACTCGCCGTTACGCTGCTCGACGAAGCGCTGGTGGTCTATCGCACGCAGGGGCGCGTGGTGGCCGCGCGCAACGTATGCCCGCATCGCGGCGCGCCGTTGAGCGAGGGTTGGATCGATAACGGCAATCTGGTCTGTCCGTATCACGGTCTGGCTTACGAGGCGAGCGGCAAGTGCGTGCATATTCCTTCGCAGCCCGAAGGACCGATTCCCGATCGGCTTTGCCTGACCACTTACGCCGCGCAGGAAGCATACGGCCTGGTGTGGGTGTCGCTCGGCGGTGGCGAGATTGCGCTGCCTGAATTTCCGGCCTGGAACACCGAAGGCTATCAGCAGATCCTGCCGCCATCGATCGACATTCGCGCCTCGGCGGGGCGGCAAACGGAAGGCTTTATCGACGTTGCGCACTTCGCGTGGATTCATCACGACAGCTTCGCCGATCGCCATAACCCGGTCGTGCCGCAATATTCCGTCGAGCGCCGCCCGAACGGTCTGCGCGCCGAATACGTGAGCACGGTGAGCAATTTCCCCAAGTCGATGCAGCATCGCGCGCCGGAGGATTTTGTGTGGCGCCGCGTGTTCGAAGTCGATGTGCCATTCTTCGCGCGCCTCACGGTGCATTTCCCGGAGAACGGGCGCCTCGCGATTCTCAATGCGGCGAGCCCGGTTTCCGCGCGTCTCACGCGCCTGTTCGTGCCGATCGCGCGCAACTTCGATCAGGATCTGCCGCTCGACGATGTCTATGCCTTCAATCGTCAGGTATTCGAGGAAGACCGCGCGATCGTCGAATTGCAATGCCCGGAAGACCTGCCGATCGACCGCTCGCAGGAAGCGCCGATTCTTGCCGATCGCTCGTCAGGCGCGTATCGCCGTGCGCTCGCTGAAATCGGTCTGGGCCAGTCGTACGTGCGTTGACGCGAACGGGAGCAACAACATGAAGATCTGGGAATGCGTGATTTGTGGCTTTCGCTACGACGAGGCGGCAGGAATCCCCGAAGCGGGCATCGCGCCGGGCACGCGCTGGGAAGACGTGCCCGACGACTGGATGTGCCCCGATTGCGCAACCGGCAAGCACGACTTCGAAATGCAGGTGGTGGCATGACGCTCAACACGCAACACGACGCCACACAGGAACCGATGGTGATCGTCGGTACGGGGCTGGCGGGTTATACGGTCGCGCGCGAATGGCGCAAGCTCGATAGCGAAACGCCGTTGCTGATCGTGAGCCGCGACGACGGGCGTTTCTATTCGAAACCCGCCTTGTCGAATGCGTTGGCGACGCGCACCGCGCCGCATGAGATCGCGCGTTTCGATGCGGCCGCCATGGCGCAGCAACTGAATGCGCGCGTCTGGACGCACCGGCAGGTCGAGCGGCTGGTGCCGGAAGAACATGCGATTGTCGTCGATGGGCAGCGGCTGCGTTATCGCGCGCTGGTGCTGGCAACCGGTGCGGACCCGCGCCGCGTGCCGGTCGAAGGCGATGGTGCGGCAGACGTGCTTTCGGTGAACGATCTCGGCGATTACGCGCGCTTTCGCGAGCGGCTGGCGGCGTGCAGGTCGGTGGCGCTGCTGGGCGCGGGGTTGATCGGCTGCGAGTTCGCCAACGATCTGCTGGCGGCCGGTTATGCGGTGACGCTGATCGATCCTGCGCCCGCGCCGCTCGCGCGTCTCTTGCCTGCGGAAGCGGGCGAGACGTTCGCGCGCGGGCTTGCCGCCGCAGGCGTGGACCTGTGCCTCGAGCGCGGCGTGCAATCGATCGCGAAGCGCGAGCCAGGTTATCGGCTGACCTTGAGCGACGGGAGCACACTCGACGCCGATCTTGTCGTGTCCGCCATCGGCCTCGTGCCGCGCACCTCGCTGGCGAGCGCCGCGGGTTTGCAGATCGAAGGCGGCATCGCCACCGATGCGTGGTGCCGCACGAGCGCGCCCGATGTCTATGCGCTAGGCGATTGCGCGGCCATCGAAGGCCGCGTGCAACCCTACGTGCTGCCGATCATGCACGCGGCGCGCGCGCTCGCGCAAACGCTCAGCGGCAGGCTGACGCGCGTGGACTTCCCGGTCATGCCGATTGTCGTCAAAACGCCTGCCGTGCCGGCCGTCGTAGTGACGCCGGACCGTGCGCCCGGGCATTGGCGCGTTGAAGCGGGCGCGCACGATAGCGCCCATGCCTTGCGGGCCATCTGCGCGGACGACGCCACGCAGCGTATGAGCGGCTTCGCGCTGCTTGGCGCGGCAACTGCCGACAAGGCCGCATTGTTGAAGGAGATGGCAAGCACTCCGTAGTATTGATTGGGCTCTCCGACAGGCTGCTTTATCTGACCGACCACCTGTCGCGCTCGCGTATCGGCGCCCGCATTCTTTCTGTCTGCGGGGGCCGATACGAGGCGTTTCGCACCGCGAGCCCGCGCCCGCGGTGCCTTTTTCGTTGCTTTTAAAGTATCAGCGAATCAATTCTTAGCGAATCAAACCTTTGGCGACACCGGCCACGAGATGACGCAGCCACACGGCCGCCGTGCTGCGATGCGTGCGGTCGTGCCAGAGCTGGTAATACGTGAGCGCGCGCGGCTCGCCGGGCAAGGGCTCGATGCGCAGCGGCAACAGATTGCAGTAGTGCGTCGCCAGTGCACGCGTTGTCGTGAACAGCAGATTCGAGCGCATCAGCACATAAGGCGCCATACCGAAGTAGGGCAGCGTCGTCGTGACGTTGCGAGAAAGCCCATTACGCGAAAGCTCCGCGTCGATCGTGCCCAGCCCCGTGGCGTTATGCGTCGTCACCGCCAGATGTTCGGCCTCTTCATACACGGCCTGATTCAGGTTGCCGGGCTTGATGGGATGTTGCGCGCGCATCAAACACACCAGATCGTCCTTGCAGAGCGGCTGCAAATGCAGATGCTCGGGCGGCGTGCGCCAGTTGCCGATCACCAGATCGAGCGTGCCGCTTTCGAGCCCGTGTCCATAGCCGCCATCGACCATCATCAGATGCTGGAATTCGATGCGAGCGCGCGGCGCCTGCGTATGAAACGCATCGACGATGGCGGGCAGAAAGAACACGTCGAGATAATCGGGCGAGCCGATCAGAAACGTGCGCCGCGTGGTGGCCGGATCGAATGCGGTCGTGGGATTGAGAATCGCGGCGATGCCGGCGAGCGCCTGCGCGGCCGGTTCGATCAGCGTGAGCGCGTGACTGGTGGGCACCATACGGCTGCCGCTGCGCACGAGCAGCGGATCGCCCGTCATGGCGCGCAAGCGGCGCAGCGCGACGCTTACCGTGGGTTGCGATTGCCCGAGCAGCAGCGCGGTGCGCGAAACGCTGGCTTCGGTGACGAGTGTGTGGAGAACCTTGAGCAGATAGGAGTCGATGACTTCCCGGGACATGCGAACCGCCGATCGTGTGGGGATTTATTCTTGTTGTATACGTGTCGATATATCGGTTCGTCAAATCAGGGAAATTGCCTGGTCGGCGCGCAACGCCATGCCAGGCGGGCCTCATCTGGCAGCCTGCATGCCGGATATGCCGTGTGCCGCATGGCGTCAAGCCCTTGTTTTACGCGAGCAAGTCTTCGTAAAACGCGCCGAAGGCACGCGTGGGATGCGCGATCTGGATCTCCAAGATCCACAATCCCGCAGCGGGCGCCTGATCGAAATCGGCGAGATTGCCGGCCTTGTAGATCGCGTGCGGGAAGTCGCTGACGCGGTGACCCTTGATATCCACGTTCAGACGCCAGCCGTGCGCCTGCGCGCGCTGAGCCGCGTAGTCGTAGAGCGCCGCGCCGCTGCAACCGGTGCTGCGCCAATGATGCTCGACCTCATCGAAAACGATCTTTGCGGCTTGCGCGCAGCGCTGCATTTCCGGGTCGTCGCCAGTCACGAAGGTCGCGCCCGCATCGCCTTCGTGGCGGTCCCACACGACACCGAGATCGACGAAGAAAATATCGTTCTCGCCCAGCACGGGATCGCTTTCGGAGCGCTCCTTGAAGGTGCGCAGCGTGTTTTCGCCAAAGCGGATCAGAATCGGATGCCAGATGCGATCCATGCCCATCTGCTGGAGAATCGCCTTGCCTTGCGCATTGGCTTCGGATTCGCGCATGCCGGGCCGGATAGCGGCGGCGATCCTGTCGACCGCCTGCCAGGTCATCACGCGCGCATGCTCCATGGCGGCAGGGGAAAACGGTGCGCCGACGGCTTCTCGGGTGTCGCTGTTCACGTGCGGGGGCTCCATCGTTGGGGTTATCGGTATCAATATATTCTCGCGTATATATCGAAACTTTGACAACGCCCATCGGGATGAAAGCGCACTCAGTTGCCCATATCGCTCGCCGGCATGTGGAAGGTGAAGCGGGTTTGCGCGTCGTTCGACACCAGATCGACGGTGCCGCCGTGCGCGCGCGCAATTTCAGCGACGATATAAAGCCCGAGCCCCAGGCCGCGCTGCTCTTCGCGCACATTGCCGCGCGTGAACGGCGCGAACAGGCGCTCGTGCATCTCGGGCGGAATCGCCGGGCCCTGGTTGCTGACGCTTAGCGTGAAGCCGTCGGTATCGCTGGCCGTGACCTGAACCGGCGCGTTCTGCGAGCCATACGTGAGGGCGTTTTTCACCAGATTGGACAGCATGCGCGCCATATAGACCGGGTCGGTGGCGACCGGCCGCGTGAGCGAAATCGACAGATCGATCTGCCGTTGCGGATGCGCGAGGCGCAGTTCCTCGACCGCGTGATTCAGCGCCGCTTCGAGCCCTTCGTGCGCGAGACGCACGGGAATGCCGTCGATAAAGCGGCTGCGGCTCGCATCGGAAATATCGTCGATGAGCGCCGTCATATGGCGCACGCTGCGGCCAATGGTTTCGGAGATCGCGCGCTCGCGTTCGTCCAGCTTGCCCAGCCGCAACAGACGCGCGCCCGCACCGATTGCCGCGAGCGGATTGCGCAGATCGTGACCCAACACGGCGATTGCCTGAATGGCGTCGATTTCGCGCTGGTCTTCGGCATCGGCGGCAGGTTTGGCACTGGCGGTATCGTTGGCGTTGGCCGCGAGGTCGGACGCCGCGCTGCGCAGCACGAACTGATGGCGGTCCAGCACGTCGCGGGCTTCGGTCGCGTCGATGCCGTCATGCCGGTAGCTGCACATGCAGATCAGCCGCCGCCCGCGCACCATCTCCTGCACGCTGGATTCGTAGTCGAGGAAATCGTCCCATTCCGCCTTGCCGACCCACGAGCAGTTGCCGTTGGTCCGCAGCCCGCGATAACCGGCGGCCAGGGCTTCGCGCTCGCGCTCCAGCAAGCCGGAGATCAGGGCCTCCGCGTGCAGCGGTTCGCCTTTCGAGTAGAAACCACGGACGTCCTGGATCTCGATCTGTCCTTGCTGCTCGCGCGCGTCCAGATCGGGCACGACGGCGCGCAGGGCGGCGCGCGCCTCGTCGGCGCCGAACGGCGCTTCGGTGACCCAGAGGCAGCGCTCGTTATTCGCGAGACCTGCCTGGAAATACGGCACGAGGGTGTCGCGCAGATCGTCGGCCGACCGAAAAAGCTGGCCGATATGGCTGCCCCACGAGAGCAGCGGCAGCGACGCGATTCCCGAAGGCGCGTGAGCCTGAATGGATTCTTCTTGCATGGAGCGACGGAGTAAAAAGGCGCGCCATCGAGGATGGCTGCGAGGCGGCGGCGCGCAACCGCTGCATCAGCGCACAATATACTCCGTCTGATTCGTCGCGCGTCGGTAGAACGGGTTCTTTCTGCCGTTTTATTCGCGCTGGGTCGGTAAATATTACTTATTTGGTGCCGGAATGCGGCGATCTATTGGCGCCGAAAACGAGAATGAGCGAATCGATAAGGAATCCAGATCGAAATGAAATTGGACCGTCGAGCCTCGTTATCCGGCTGCGACGGCTTTCGGCATCGCATCAGGAAACCGGCAGTTTTTCGCGCACCGAGCGCGGATGCCACAAGCGCGCACCGCCTTCAATGCCGCGATCGTTCGGCACGGTTGCGACATTGGGCGGCAAATCGAAAGACAGGCGTTCGGCGTTGCCGCCGCCAATCCAGAGCTTGTCGTAATGCACGAGCGATTCGAGAATGCCGATAACTTTCTGCACGCGTTGATTCCAGCGTTTGTTGCCCGCCTTGCGACGCGCCGCATCGCCGATATATTCGTCATACGCGTGTTTCTTGCTGACCGGATGATGCGCGAGTTCCAGATGCGGCATCAATTCGCCATCGCGAAAGAGCGCGGTGCCCGCACCCGTGCCCAGTGTGAGCACGAACTCCAGACCGTGACCTTCGATGGCGGCAAAGCCCTGCATTTCCGCGTCGTTGATCATGCGTACCGACGCAATGCCCAGTCGCTCGCCGAGCTTCTGCGCGAGCGGCACATCGCTCCAGCCTTCGACGCCCAGATGCGGGGCCGTCAACACGTGATTGTCGCGCACGAAGCCGGGGAAGCCGATCGACACATGCGTGGCGGGGTATTGCTGGATCAGCGGCGCAACCAGTGTACGCAAGGTCTCGACGAGAAGATCGGGCGGGCAAGGGTGGGGCGTGGCCACGCGCACGCGTTCCGTGCGCATATTGCCTTGCGCATCGATGATGGCGGCTTTCAGGCCGGTGCCGCCAATATCGATAGCAAGGATGTTTTCAATCTTTTGAGCCGTGCTTTTCGAAGTCTTTTTTACGGCAGTTTTCTGGCTTGTCACGCGCGTCTCCATCGATATTGAATGCCTGCAGCTTGCTTCACTGCACTCTATTACCGCTTTTTTGATTCTGCCGGCGTTAGCGTGCGCCATGCGCGGTCGTCCTGCGCGAGCAACGCGTCGGCTTCTTGGGGGCCCGCGCTGCCCGAAGCGTAGCCGTGCACGGGCACCGCATCGCCGTCTTTCGGATGCAGCACATCGTCCACTGCTGCCCAGGTCGCTTCGATGCTATCGGCGCGCTGGAATAGCGTTGCATCGCCGAGCATGCAATCGTAAAGCAGCGTTTCATAACCCACATTCGCGTGTTGCGCGAAGAAGTCGTCGTAATCGAACGACGAACGCACCGCGCCGATCTCCATTACCGGTCCCGGTGTTTTGACGTTGAAATCGAAACTCGTGCCATGCGATGGGTCGATACTCAGTGTGAGTACGTTGGGCGTCAAGGCATCGACGGGCGTGTCGCGAAAGAGCCGGAACGGCACGCTTTTCAGTTGCACGGCAATTTCCGTGCGCCGTGACGCGAGTCGCTTGCCGGTGCGCAAATAAAACGGCACGCCCGCCCAGCGCCAGTTGTCGATATGCACGCGCGCGGCGGCATAGGTTTCAGTGCGGCTATCTTTCGCGACATTCGGTTCGTCGCGATACGCCCCGCCTGCCGGGCCGCTTTCATACTGGCCGAATACCACGTCATGCGGTGCGAGCGGTTTGAGTGCGTCGAAGATTTCGGCTTTCTTGTCGCGTACGGCTTCGGCGTCGAATGAATTGGGCGGTTCCATTGCAATCATGCCGAGTAACTGGAACAGATGGTTCGGCACCATGTCGCGAAACGCCCCGGTCTGCTCGTAGAAACTGCCACGGCCTTCCACGCCGATCACTTCGGCGGCGGTGATCTGCACGCTGTCGATATACTCGCGCCGCCAGATCGGCTCGAACAAGGCATTGGCGAAACGCACCGCCAGAATGCTCTGCACCGTGTCCTTGCCGAGAAAATGGTCGATGCGATAGATCTGCGATTCCTGCGCGAAATCCAGTAAATGGCGATTCAGATCGCGTGCGGAGGCGAGGTCGGTGCCAAAGGGTTTTTCGATCACGATACGGCGGAAAGCGGCATTGTCGCCATCGCCTTGTTTGAGCAATCCGGCTTTGCCAAGACGCTCGATGATCGGCTTGAAAAAGCGCGCGCCCACGGCGAGATAGAACACGACGTTGCCATTGCCATCGCTACCGGAGAGCGCTTTGGCAAGACGCTGATAAAGCGCGTCGTCCTCGAATTCGCCGGCTTCGTAGCGCAGGCGCTGCGCGACCCAGTTCCAGGCTTGATCGTCGAGTTTCCCTGCGTGGAAAGTGCTGGCCTTATCGGCGGCGAATTGTTCGAGCGCGCTGTGCAGATCGTCGCGCCATTGCTGCGTTTCGCGCTCGCCATGATTGATGCCGATGATCTGCATGCCATCGTCGAGCAGCGCATCGACGGCGAGGTTGTAGAGCGCGGGCATCAACAGGCGCCTGGTGAGATCGCCGCCCGCGCCGAAGATCACGAGCGTGCAGGGCGGAGCGCGATAGCGGCCGGCCGGTGCGGGAGATGCCGTGGGAGCATCGTGAGGCTGAAAAGGCACCTTGGCGCTGGCGGCTGAGTTGGGAGTGGCGGGAGTGGCGGGATTCGTGGGCATGATTTCGCTTCGGCTATCCGGTTCGAGTGAAGGGCGTGACCATGCGAGGCCAGCAAAATCGATACCTTGAATGACAGCGCCAATGCGCGCTCAGTTCCCGCGCGATGTGTAGGCGTTCTGTAAATGCGCGTAAGCGGAAGGTCGTAAAACGCCTCGTTCTGGTGCGTTGCAGCGCGAGTTGGCAAGGTTCACGGAGTTGTATCGCAAGCTGAGGTAGCCTGCGCAAAGTGGCCCGGTTGTGGTTTGGTGTTGGCGCGTCTTTGGGTCGAATCCAGCGGTAAAGCGACGGTTATCTTGACCAGATGGAGGCATCTACGATGGCAACGAAGCAAGGCAAACTTTACGTGTTGCAGGCGCGTCCGCCCGCGATCATTGGGTTGTGCGCGGATGGTACGCACGAAGTGGTGCTCGCCAATCTCACGCGAACGCCGGACGGCATCAAGGTCGATGCCGAAAGCGCGGTGGTGTACTGGACCAATATGGGCACCGGCATTCATCTGATCGATGGCGATCCGGCTTCGGGCGCGCTGCCGCCGAACGACGGCACGATCGAGCGCGCGAATCTCGACGGCAGCGCGCATGAAGTGCTGGTGGCGTCGGGTCTCGCGGGCACGCCCAAGGAGCTCGTGCTCGACAAGGAAAGCGGCCACCTTTACTGGTGCGATCGCGAAGGCATGCGCGTGATGCGCGCGCGCCTGGACGGCACGGAAGTCACCGAACTCGTGCGCACCGGCAATTTCCCCGACGACACCGAAGACGCCACGCGCCATTGCGTGGGCATCGCGCTCGACAAGCCTAATGGGCACGTCTACTGGACCCAGAAGGGGCCGCCCGATGCCGGCCTTGGCCGTATCTTCCGCGCAGGTATCGACCTGCCCGCCGGCGCGCATCCGGCCGGGCGACCCGATATCGAATGCCTGCTGGCCGATCTGCCGGAACCGATCGACCTCGATATCGACCATGCCAACGGCATGCTCTACTGGACCGATCGCGGCGACGATTCGCACGACGGCAACACGCTCAACCGCGCGCGTATCATGGCCGAAGGGCTGCTGGGCCATGAAGTGCTGGCGCGTGAACTGAAAGAGGGGATTGGCGTGTCGCTGGACGCGCGCGGCCGCCGTGCATTCGTTACCGATCTGGGCGGCAATGTGCGCGAACTGAATCTCGACACGAAAGAAGTGTCGCATTTCGTGACGGTTGCGCATCTCGGGCCGTTGACGGGCATCGATTACATCGATAACTGATTCTGGCCGATGGCGCGGCCCGGTATCGCACCGGGCCGCGTTTTAAACCTTATGCTTTTTACGTCAGCGAGCGATTGCCATACGCCATAAAACCTGGCCGCTCATTTAATCGTTCGACATAAGCGCTCACAGCCGGCAATTCGGGTTTCTCGAACGGCGTGCCGAACCAGCGATTGACGGAAAGGCCAACGGGAATATCCGCGAGCGAGAAGCCTGCGCCCGCAACGAATGCGTCGGTGTCTTGCAGTCGCGCTTCCAGAATGTGCATATTGCGCGTCCATTGCGCGATCGACTGGGCGATTTCCTGCGCGTCCTGATGGGCCGCAGATTGGCGCACGAGGCCGAGAAACGCATAACTCCACGAGCGATTCAGATCGGTTGCCTGCCAGTCCATCCATTGATCGACGCGCGCGCGTGCGAAAGGATCGACGGGATAGAGAGGTTGGCCGTCATAACGCCCCGCCAGATAGCGGATGATCGAATTCGATTCCCACAACACGAAATCGCCGTCCTTGATCACCGGCACGAGTGCATTGGGATTCAGCGCCAGGAATTCGGGCGTTTGTGTGGAGCGAAATCCCGATCCCCAATCTTCGCGCGTAAAAGGCAGATTGAGTTCGGTGCAGGTCCAGAGCACTTTGCGGACATTGATAGATGGGGTCTTGCCGAGAATTTCGATCATGGCGCTGGGAGTGAGTTCGAAAAAACCGGATTCAGGAAGTCGTGCGGTGAACGATGATCGCGCGCCCGGCGCGCTGGCGCAAGTTCCCGGCAGTGTACGGCAGTGCACGCGCGGCACGACGCTGCCATGCCGCTAGAATGTCGATAAACGGGCGGCGCGACTCGCCGCCGTGCATTCTCTTTCATGCAAGAGCGATTCCCAGCGTGACCACTGCCACTCTCGACTCACTGCGCGCCGGGCAACTTGCCGGCGCACGTCACCTCAGACTCGCGTGCGGTTTGACCGAATTTCCGCGCGAGATTTTCGACCTCGCCGACACGCTGGAGGTGCTCGATCTTTCCGGCAACGCGCTCACGTCCTTACCGGACGACTTACCGCGCCTGCATCGGCTGCGCATTCTGTTTGCCTCGCAAAACCCATTCACCGGACTGCCGCCGATGCTGGGCGAGTGTGCCGCGCTGAGCATGGTCGGTTTCAAATCGAATCGCATCCGGCACGTGCCTGCCAGCGCATTGCCCGCGCAATTGCGCTGGCTGATTCTCACCGATAACGACATCGACACCTTGCCGCCTGAACTTGGCGAGCGGCCCCATCTGCAAAAGCTGATGCTGGCGGGCAATCGTCTGCGTGCGTTGCCCGAAACGATGGCAGCATGCTCGCGGCTTGAATTGCTGCGGATATCGGCGAATCAATTCGATACGTTGCCCGACTGGCTACTGAGCTTGCCGGGCCTCGCGTGGCTGGCGTATGCAGGCAATCCGTTTAACGCGGCGCGCGAACAGGCGGCCACGACGAACGCGCCGGTGCCCGATATTGCGTGGTCCACGCTGGCGCTTGGGCAGACGCTTGGCGAGGGAGCATCGGGCGTGATTCATCGCGCGACGCGTCTGCTCAAGGATGGGCATCCGCTCGATGCCGTGGCTGTCAAACTGTTCAAGGGCGCGGTGACGAGCGACGGTTTGCCCGATCTGGAAATGGCCGCGTGCCTGCAGGCCGGGCAGCATCCGAATCTAATTCCCGTGCTGGGCAAGATTGCGGGGCATCCGCTCGACGAGCACGGCCTGGTGATGGCGCTGATCGATCCGGCGTTCGGCAATCTTGCCGGGCCGCCCAGCCTCGACTCCTGCACGCGCGATATCTATGCCGCCGATGTGCGATTGGACTGGCATGCCGCGCTGGGTATTGCACGTGGGATTGCTTCGGCGGCGCAGCATCTGCATGCGCGCGGCATCATGCACGGCGATCTCTACGCGCACAATATCCTGCACGACGGCGCCGGCCATGCGTTGCTGGGCGATTTCGGCGCGGCTTCGTTTCATGGCGTCGATGACGACGCACGAGCGCAAGCATTCGAACGGATCGAAGTGCGCGCGTTTGGCTGTCTGCTGGAAGAACTGGCGCAGCGCGCGATTCACGCAGCGGACGCCAAGGGCGACGCGCTGGCGGCATTGGTGCGCGAATGTCTGAATGAAAGGGTGGCAGCGCGACCGCTCTTCAAGGCGATTATCGAGCGGCTGGAAGTATTGCTGGCGTAATCGACGCAATACAGGAAAAATGCGTTCTTTACGCCAGACTGATGAATCGTTACAGAACTCTGTGATCTATGAAGCGTTATCTGATACTCAATGGCGACAAGACCACCGCAAATGGCACGGTCATCGCAACGCACACGTCAATCCAGTTCACCGGTAGCGATGTCGCGCACGAAGGCGATGACGTGCAATGCCCCGCATGCAACAGCACGGGGAAAATCCAGTGCGACGGACCGCGTCAGGTCATGACCGCGCCGGATGGCCGCCACGCAGCCTTGAGCGACGATCTGTGCATCTGTCAATGCAATCCGCCGCCCAAACTGGTGGCTTCACAACAATCGATGTCGGTCGATGCGTGAACGTTCGCTGACCGGCGATATCAAGGCTTGATAAACCGCAGCGTCATTCGATCCGATTCGCCAATCGCGGCGAAGCGCGCGCGGTCCACCTCGCCGCCCTGATAACTGGGCGGCAGCGACCAGACACCGTGCGGATAATCCTTGGTGTCTTTCGGATTCGCGTTGATCTCGCTGCGCGCGGCCAGCACGAAACCCGCTGCCTGCGCATGCTCGATCACATAATCTTCTGTCACATAGCCGCTATCGATCATCTGCTGCACGGTCGCGCCGCGCTTGGCGCGATGCTCCTCCACGCCCAGAATGCCTCCGGGTTTTAGCGCGACCCAGAAAGCGTGCAGGTTCGCATCGATCTGGCCATCCTTGATCCAGTTGTGGATGTTGCGGAACGTGAGGACGCGATCGAACTGGCCTTGAGAGTCGAAGCCTTTGAACGCGCCCGCGTGCAGCGAGCCCATCACGACGTTGCCATATATCGACTGATTCCCTGCGATCTTGCGCAGGAAGGCGGCATCGGTATCGCGATCTTCCGCTGCGAGTTCCGGCGACGTGCTGATGTATTGCGCTTCGTAAAGATGGCCGCGATCGTGCAGCCAGGGCGCGAGAATATCCGTGTACCAGCCACCGCCGGGTGCGATCTCCAGCACCTTTTGCGTCGGCTCGACGCTGAAGAATTGCAGCGTTTCCTTCGGGTGCCGATACACGTCGCGTGCTTTGGCGCGATCGCTACGCTGCGCGCCGTTAATGGCGGCATCGAGAGAAGCCGCCGTTGCCTGCTGAGGCTGCGTATTCTGCGCAGCCTGCTGGGTGGGCGCGGCGCATCCCGCAGCAAACAGCGCAAGTGACGCAGCAGCGACGAACGCCGCGCGCTTCAGCGCATGACGTGCGGGGACTCGATAACCTTGGATCGGATTCATGGGCGAGGGCGCGGTTTTGATCAGCCCACACGATACCCGGTTATTCGCTACCGCGCTGGCCGGGCATCGTGCATCACGCTCGCTAACGTTATGGGTTATCGCTTATCGTGGCTGCGGTTTTGCGCACGTGTGTTGCGCGGCAAGCGTCACCGCTTCGCTGATCGCGGCAGGCAAGTATGAAACGTGGTTCTGGCCTGGGTAGATCTGCAGATCGGCATTGAAACCGAGTGCAGGCGTCGCTTGCAGCGCCGTTGTGAAAGCACGCGCATTGTCGATCATCGCGGCGCGCTGCACGCGTTCGACGCGTGCTGGCGGGCTGTTGGGCGCGAGACGCTGCTCGTCGCCGCCGATGCGAACCGCGAGCGGAATCAGCGGCGAAGTCGCCGTTACGCGCGCAGTACGCGCAGCGTCGCGCACCTGGTCGAGCAATGCGCCGGCATCCCACCAGAGCGAAGGGCTGGCCGCCATATAGCGCGAATACGCCTGCGGATGCGATAGCGCGTCGTGCAGCACGAAATAGCCGCCGAGCGAGTGGCCGAACAGCATGCGCGACCCCGGCGTTTCATGCGTACGCGCTTCGATAGCGTGCGGCAGTACGTCGTTGACGAACGTTTCGAAAGCCTGCGCACCGCCGGTTGGCAGCGGCGTGTTTTGCGCGTCGCGCGGCACGCCCCAGCCGTCGCGGCTGGGCGTGGTGAAATCGCGGAAACGCTGGCGTTCTTCGAAGAGCGCATCGTTATCGGCGGCGACGGCGGCAATCGTCACCGGTCCGATCAGACGCGCCTGCAGACGCGCAGCGCTTACCGCGAGGGCAAATGTGGCGTTGCCATCAAGCAGCACGAGTAGCGGCGGCGCACCTTCACGCGCGCACGCATCGACACCTTCGCCTGCTGCGCGCGGCGCTTTGGCACTGGCTGCATCCGGATGATAGAGCCAGACGCGATAACGCGGGCCTTGCGGCCCGGCGTCGAGTACGAACGAATCGGTATCGGGAAGCAAGGCATGCGTTGCCGAAATCGATTCGGAATCCATATTGACTGGCGACGCATTTGCGCAAGCCGTCGCCGCCAGTACGAAACCCGTCAGCAAGAATCGTTTCATTGTCGATGTCACCATTGGTAGCGCGCCGTACCGATCACTTCGCGGCGAACGCCCCAGAAGCATTGCGTCGCGCTTGCGCATGCCGCTACGTACTGGCGGTCGAACAGGTTCGAGGCATTGAGAGCGAAACGCCAGTTGCGCAGTTCGTAGTGCAGAGCGAGATCGACCAGCGTAAAGGAGCCAACCTTGAACGAATCGTCGGCGGCGCCATACGTGCTGCCGATATAGCGCACGCCTGCGCCCATGCCCAGGCCCTTGAGCGTGCCGCGATGCAGCGTGTAATCGGCCCACAGCGAGGCGGTCTGTTTGGGCACCGCAGCGGGCGTATGGCCGAGCGACGTGTCGTTCGCGCTCGACACCCACGCGCTCGTATACGTATATGCGGCGATCAGCGAAAGCTCGCGCGTCAGATTCAGATGCGTTTCCAGTTCGACGCCGCGGCTTTTGACGGCGCCCGTTTGCACGCGATAACTCGAATTGGTCGGATCGGGCGTCGAGACATTGTGCTGTTCGAGATCGTAGAGCGAGAGCGTCGTGAAGCTCGTAGTGCCCGGCATCTGATACTTGAGGCCGACTTCGAACTGACGCCCCGTCGACGGTTTGAGCGCGCTGCCATCTTGCGTCGTGCCCGAGGTGACCGGCTGGAACGAACGCGAGAAGCTCGCGAACGGCGAAAGGCCGTTGTCGAAGGCGTAGAGCACGCCCGCACGCCACGTGAAGGCGCGATCGAACTGGCTCGACGAGGTGTGCTTGACGTACTCGTTCGCATTGGTCGACGCAAAATCTTCGCGCGCGCCAAGCACGAACGACCATTTGTCCAGCGTGATCTGGTCCTGCACGTAGAGGCCGAGATCGTCGGTGCGCTGGCGCGTGTAGCTGGCGAGCTTCGGGTCCGCGATGGCCTGACCGTACACGGGCGCCGTGATGTCGAGCGACGACGCGGAGCCGGACGAAAGACGGCGGTCGGCCATCGTCATCTGATAGTCGATGCCCGTGAGCACGGCATGATGCAGCGGGCCGGTGTTGAAGTCGCTTTCGAGTTGCGTGTCGGTCGAGAGCGCATCGAGATGCTCCATCGAAGCCGTGGTGAGGCGCTTCAGATAGCGGTTGGTCGAGTTGGTATAGCCGCTCGAATAAACCGTCTGATAGTCGCTCCACATGTGCATGTAGCGCGTGTTCTGGCGCACCGTGAAGGTGTCGTTGAAGCGATGGCTGAAGGCGTAGCCGAGCGTCACCTGTTCGCGGCGGAAGTGGTCGTAGTTGGGGTCGCCGTCATTGAAGCCAGTGCCGATCTGCCCATTCGGGTTGTACGACACGGTGCCGTAGCGCGGCAGAAAACCGTAGTAGCCGTTGTTCGGATCGTACTGATAGCTCGCGAGCAGCGTGAGTTCGGTGTTGGCATCGGGGCGCAGCGTGAGCGACGGCGCCACGTAAATACGCTGCTCCTTCGTTCCGTTAACCTGAGTATCGGCGTCGCGCGCAAGGCCGACGAAGCGGTACAGCACGCGCTTATCGGTATCCAGCGCGCCGCCCAGATCGAATGCGCCTTCCCAGCGGTTATGCGTGCCCGCACCCAGCATGACTTCGTTGACGTGATCCGCTTCGGGGCGCTTGCTTTCCAGCACCACCACGCCGCCAGGATTGGCCTGGCCATAGAGAATCGAACTGGGACCACGCAGCACTTCGATGCGCTGCAGGCCGTATTGTTCGATTTGCGGCACCGCATAGGAAAGGCCGCGCCCCATATTGAGGCCGTCGAGGAAGTTCACATACACGGCATTGCCGCCGAATCCGCCAAAACCGCGCATCTGCAGACTGTCATAGCGATCGCCGATACCGCGTGTTTCCGGCACGACGCCAGCCGAATAACGCAGCGCCTGCGCGACCGTCTGCACATTCTGCTCGTCCATCTGCTTGCGCTCGATGATCGATACCGATTGCGGCGTGCGCGTGAGCGCTACATTGGATTTGAGCGCAGCGCCGGAAACCGTGGGATCGTGCGAATCGGCCGCATTTTGCGCGCTGATTTTCACGGCAGGCAGCGCGGTATCGGCTGCCGTGCTCGAATCCGAGCCTGGCGGTTGCGGATCGGTTTCCAGCACGAATGCAGCGTTCTGGCCGCGCACGGCGCGCAGGCCCGTGCCGCGCAGCAGTTGCGTAAGCGCGCTGGCGGCATCGGCATGACCGTTGAAACCCGGCGAGTGCTTGCCGGCAACGAGCGAGCTTGCGTAAGCCAGCTGCACACCGCTGGTTTCGGCGAAGCGGTTGAGCGCCGTGTTCAGGTCCGAAGGCGCGATGCGGTAATCGATACGCGCGTCGCGTTGCGTGCTGGCGGCGTTAGCCGTCGTGTCCTGATCGGCGAATGCGGGCAGTGCCGCGCCAAAGAGTGCTGCTGCCGCCGCGCTGATCGCGAGCGGACGGAAAGATGCTTGCGTGAACAACGAAATTCCCCCGAACTGATGCTGTACGTTTCTGGTCTTGCTGAGGGAATAGACGTTTGGGCGCGCAAAAACCGGACGTCCCGCACAAAATATTTTTTACTGCGCGGTCGAGACGTCCTGAGCAGACAGAATGACGACGCGGCCCGCGATCTGCGTGGCGTGCAGCGAGAGTGTTTCGGCGAGCGTGGCGAGCGCCTGGGCGGGCGCATCGATGGCGAAATTGCCGGAGACGCGCAGCGTTGCCGCGTTGCCGCGCACGTAGATGAAGTGGCCTTTCCAATAGCGGTTGAGTGCGGCGGCAACCTCTGCAAGCGGCGCGTCGGTGAACACCAGGCGGCCGCGTTGCCAGGCCGTGGCCGCGAATGTATCCACCGGAACGCTAGCGGGCGCGTGCGCTGCGTCGCTGTATTGAACGCTTTGGCCCGCAGTGGCCTGCAGCGCGCCCGAGGCGTTGCCCACTTCCACGCGGCCTTGCGTAACAGTGACGAGCGTCGCGGTGCTGTGTTTCGAAGATGCAGCATCGGGCAGACTCACCTGGAACGCCGTGCCGATATCGGCGATGTTGCCCTCGGCGGCCTGCACGATGAAGCGGCGCGCGTCGCCGTGTTTGACATCGAAGGCCGCGCGGCCGCGTTCTAGCACGACGCGGCGTTCGTGCGCGTCATAGCGCACGTCAACGGCGGAATCGGCATCGAGCCGCATGACGCTGCCGTCGTCCAGCGCGACCGTGCGCAACTCGCCCGCCGAAGTCGCGAAGTCCGCTTCGTGCAGATAGTGCGTGATGCCGATCGCGGCCACGGCCACGGCACAGGCGCATGCGAACGCTAGCCGCGGTGCGCTAAAACCAAAGCTGAAGGTCGAGGCGGCACGTGCGCGCGGCGTGCGTTGTGGCGGTGTAGCGGGGCGCGTGCGCAGCGCATCCGCCTGTTGCCACTGCCCGAGCGCAGCATCGAATGCCGCGCGATGTTGCGGCGAGCGCGCGCACCAGCGTGCAAGACGTGCATCGCCGGGCGTCGCGCGGCCCGCGTCGATCCGCACGATCCACACCGCCGCTTCGGCGTGCAGACGCCGCGCGCGTGTCGTTGCGCGCGCATCGACTGGATTCGCCTCGGAACCGGTGGCTGAACTGGCGGTCGAGCGACCGCCTGAAGAAGAAACGGGCATACCCAGTGGCTGGTAATCCTTAGTCATGGGCCGGCGGCGCTGAGTCGTCGCGAGCGCCCCGGTCGAACTCGACCAGCCCCAGCAACGCGCGCCGCAAGTGTTTTTCGACCATATTGCGGCTGATCTGCAGCCGCTCGGCAATGGCTTCGTGCGAAAGGCCGTGGACCTTGCGCAGCAGGAACACTTCGCGGCAACGCGCGGGCAGCGCGCTCACGGCCTGTTCCAGCGCGCGGGCGGTCTGCGAGGCCTCGGCGAGCAGGCTCGGATCGACAGGATCGACGGCCAGCTCGGCGCAGGCGTCATTATCGTCGTCGTGCGGCGTTACGTCGATGCGGAACTGGCTGCTGGTGCGATGCTCGCGAAAACGATCGACGATCAGGTTTTCGATCACCCGCACAAAGAACGCGCGCGGCTGGCGCACGTCGGCGGAACCCGGCAGCGAGGCCACTTTCACGAACGCGTCGTGCACGAGATCCGACGCCGCTTCCGCCGACTTCACGCGGCGCGAGGCGAACGCGAGCAACGCACGATAGTGCGCGGCGAACGTGTGAGCGAGGCTGGAAGACGGCTGCACGAGTGGATCTGCGAGACCGGCGGCGCACGGCCGCCCGGTTTCATGTCGCTTACGGTAATTTTACGAATGAGAATTATTATCGTTTATGAAAATTAGCGCAAGCGGCAATTTCTTTGTGTGGCGAACGGGTCTTTTGGGGTGGGGCGGCGGGACTAGCGGCCGCTGCGCAGGGGCCCGGCGGAGGGCGGTTGGTGGGATTCGTGCAGATGCCGCTCGAAGTGGACGAGGTCGTGCCACTCGCCGTGCAGATACATGCTGCGCCTGGCCTGGCCGAAGGCGACGAAGCCGTTGCGCTCCAGCACGCGCGTCGAGCCCACGTTCTGCGGCCGCACGATCGCTTCGATTCGCGACAGATGGAGTTCAGCCGCGGCGATCTCCACGGCGAGCCTGACCGCCTGCGACGCGTGGCCTTTGCCGGCAAAGCCTTCGCCGATCCGGTAACCGAGCGTCGCCTTATTGAAGTACGGGCGCGTCACGCTGACCAGATTGATCCGGCCGACGATTGTATTGTCGAAGCAGACGAGATACTGATAGGCCCGATCGTTTTCGCGATCGTCCTGAGCGCGCTCGATCGATTCGCGTACGGCGGTGAGGTGATAGTAGCTGGCGGAGCGAGCGTTGATCCAGTGCTCGAAATAGGCGCGGTTGTCGATCTCGAAGGCGAGCAGGGCTTCGGCATCGGTCAACGCGGGAGGGCGGAGCGTGAGCATGGGCGGCTCAATCGGAATGAGCAACGACTCGCCCACCAACCTGCACAGTCCCGCTGCGGTACGTTGCGACAATGGTGCAGGGCTGCCCGCGTCCATCGCCTTGCAGCAGCGTGATGTCCCGCTCGAGCCGCACTGCCAGTGCGCCGGCCGCGACGCCGGTTGCGGCGTCTTCAAGGCTGGGATCGAGATGATTGAAATTGCGCCCGGCGTACGTGTCATTGCCCAGCGCGCAATAGGCGTAGATGCCCGAAACGCCGTGGGCTCGGCTCCACGCAGCGATCCCCGCAAGATCCGGCGTCAGGCCGCGCAGCGCGGTTTCGTCCTGCACTTCGACTAGCAGCTTTGCGCTGCCGACCGAGGCAAGCCCGGGCGTTCCCATCAAATAGCTGACATTTTCACCGAGGAGCCGTGCCGTCTCTTCCAGGCCGGCAATCACTGGCGGACAGGCTTGCGCCTGCAATTCGACAAAAATAAGTTCGCCGCGCTTTTCAATCTGGAGAGATTGCCCGCGCATACTCGTCACAGCATGAAGGCGCGTGGCGTCTGGGCGTTGACTGAAGAGCAGGGCACCGGCAGCAAGCGTTGCGTGAAGGCAGAGCGGGCTGCGCGCGTGAGGGTAATAGAAGTCGAGAACCAAAGACGCATCGCTGGTGTGGTCGACGAATACCGAGGCCGCCGCATTGCTTTGTCGCGCGAAAGCCAGCCGGTCGTTTTCATTCGATGAAAAATCTTCCACGACTAGCGCCGGATTGCCGCTGGCCTCGTGACGGCCAAAGCAAAGCATCGAGTGAGTGCGGAGTGTCATTGAAGCCTCATGCCGTTTCGTGCAGGGAGGCAGGCATTATCGCAAAGTGGATTCTTCAGCGACAGATGCGAAACGGCAGCCTTCCGGGAAAGGCTGCCGTAGTAGCGCAACTTTTAATGACTTATTCCGAAGCCTGCGCGCCCGCCGGCGATCGGCGCGGCGAAGGCGAACCGTTCTTCGAAGCCAGCACATAGTAAGTCAGTGCGGTGGCGACGAGACCCACCATCCACGACACATCGGCGCCGCCCAGGATGGAAGCCCACGGACCGTGGAAGAAGCTCTCTTCCATGAAAGGCACCTGAATCAGGATGCCAAACACGTAGATGGCGATCGCCTTGACGTTGACCGAACCATACATGCCGCCATTGCTGCTGATGATTTCCGAAACGCGGTAGCGACGGTTGTTGATCAGATAAAAGTCCACCAGATTGATGGCGATCCACGGCGCGAGCACGATGCGCATCGCGAAGATCGCGGTCAGGAAGATCGCGATGAAGTTGCTCGACGCCCACAGCGCGGTGATGGTCGATGCGATCAGCAGCACGGTCGAAACCACGATGCGCACGTTGCGGCCCGGTACCCAGTTCGGGCGGAAAGTCTGCGCGGCGGTGATGATCGACAGCACGCCGCCATAGAGATTCATGCCGTTATGACCAATGATGTTGATCAGGAAGAGACCGATCAGCACATAACCGAATGCGCCGGTTTGCGTGCGGATGGCGTCCATCGCGTCGGTGGCGTGCCCCGTGCTGACGGCCAGCACGCCGAACAGGAATGCGAAGATCGTACCCAGCGAAGTGCCGAAGTAGGTGAAGGCAAAGGTCTTCGCAAAGCCCGTGGTGGCGGGCATATAGCGCGAATAATCGGACGTGTAGGGCGCAAAGCTGATCTGCCACACAGCGCACAGACCGAACATCGCGAACCAGTTGGCGAGATCGAAATGACCTTGATGGAAGGCTTGCGCATCCAGAGCCGGAATCAGCATGACCATGCCGACCACCAGCGCGCCGCCCATGAACCACGCGCCAATCTTGTTGAAGCGGTGAATGAAGTGATAGCCGATCACCCCCACCAGCGTCGCGAGCACGGCGCCCAGCACGGTGCCCACATGCACGGGCACGAAAGGCGCGGCCGTATGCAGCGTCTTGCCCGCAAGAATAATGTTGGAAACGAAGAAGCCGAGATAGATCAGCGTCGTAAAGCCCACGACCAGCAAGGAGCCGTAGCGGCCGAATTGCGCGCGGCTTTGAATCATTTGCGGCACGCCAACCAGCGGGCCTTGCGCCGACGTCAGCGCATGAAAAATGGCGCCGAAGAATTGCCCGGCAGCGATGGCAAGAATCGCGCTAACCAGATCGAGGTGGAAAATCAGCACCGAGGTCGCGCCCGAAATCACCGCGAGCGGCGCGACGTTCGTGCAGAACCACAGGGTAAAGAGATCGGCGGGCTTGCCGTGCCGATTCTCCGGTGCAACGTATTCGATCGAATTGCTTTCGATGGTCAGAACGCTGTTATCGTTCGCCGGGTTTTTCATAGTGTCTCCATCTTTATTGCCGGGCCACGCCGCGCCACAGGCGCCTTATGTGCAAGGGGCGTGGCGGGCAGGGCATCCATGGCTTCGTAACGACGTGGTGATCGTTCGTTGTGCGACTAGCGCATGACGAACGGATCGCTGATCGGTTCGTCCGACGTGCGCAGCCAGACCGATTTCGTCGTGGTGTATTCGAGCGCGGCGCTCAGGCCGCCTTCGCGGCCGTGGCCGGAAAGACCGAAGCCGCCGAACGGCACGAGCGGCGAAACGGCGCGATAGGTGTTGATCCACACGATGCCCGAACGCACGCGCTTCGACACGCGGTGCGCGCGCGTCAGGTTGGTCGTGAAGATGCCCGCCGCCAGACCGTAAGCCGTGCTGTTGGCTTTTTCGATCGCTTCCTGCTCGCTGGAGAAGGTATCGACCGACAGCACCGGGCCGAACAGTTCGGTGGTGATGCTGTCCGCGTTTTCCACGCCCGTGCAATCGAGAATCGTCGGGGCGTAATAGAAGCCCGCGCGCTCCAGCGTCTTGCCGCCTGCCAGCACTTTCGCGCCCTGACGCACCGAGTTCGCGACGATATTTTCAATGTGACGAAGCTGACGCTCCGTGCACAGCGGGCCGTATTCCGTGGCCAGTTCTTCCGGCGCGCCAATCTGGATGCGCGAGACGCGCTCGACCAGCATCGCGAGGAATTGATCCTTGATCGATGCGTCGATCAGCAGGCGCGAACCGGCCACGCAGCTCTGTCCGCTGGCCGCGAAAATCGCCGCGACCTGGGCATTCACCGCGCTCTGGATATCGGCATCGGCGAACACCATGAACGGCGATTTGCCGCCCAGTTCGAGCGAAACCTTCGCGAGGTTTTTCGATGTGTTCGCAACGATATGCTTCGCCGTTTCCGGGCCGCCCGTGAAGGCAACCTTGTCGACATCGGGATGGCTGCTGAGGACGGCGCCGCATTCCGCTGCGAAACCCGTGATCACGTTCACGACGCCGGCGGGGAACCCGGCTTCGTGAATGAGCTTCGCGAATTCCAGCAGCGGACCGGGCGCTTCTTCCGAAGCCTTGAGCACGACGGTGCAACCGGCCGCGAGCGCCGGACCGACTTTCACCGCCGAAAGGAACAACTGGCTATTCCACGGCACGATCGCGGCCACCACGCCCACGGGCTGACGTTCGAGCCAGACCTGCATATCCGGCTTGTCGACCGGGATGTGGCTGCCTTCGAGCTTGTCGGCGATACCGGCGTAATAGCGGTAATACTCCGCCACGTACGCAATCTGGCTCGACGTTTCGCGGATGATCTTGCCGGTATCGTGCGTTTCAATTTCAGCGAGTCGCGGCGCGGCCTTTTCGACGAGATCGGCGAGTTTGTGCAGCAGCTTGCCGCGCGCCGATGCCGTCAGCCCGGCCCACGCCGGGTCGCCCAGCGCGCGGCTGGCGGCCGCTACGGCGCGATTGACTTCATCGGTACGGGCTTCGGGCATCTGCGCCCAGACCTGGCCCGTGGCCGGGCTGACACTGCCGAAAGTAGCCGCGCCCGCTTCGAACTGGCCGTCGATATACAGCTGAAATTGAAAACTCATGGAATTCCTACCTCACTTGAACGCGGGCATCACGTCGTTGATCATGCGCTCGAGCGACGCCTTCTTGCGCTCGAAGCTCATGCCGGTGTCGATCCAGAACGAGTACTCGTTGAAGCCCAGCGCTTCGTAAGCCTTCAGTCGACCGATCACTTCTTCGGGCGTGCCGATCACATTGTTCTTGCGCATCGCTTCCGGCGTATAGAACGGGTGCGCATCCATTTCTTCCTTCGTCAGCGGCTTGATCATGCCCTGGCTGACCGGACGCTCGTTCTTGAACCACGCGCCGAAATAGTTGTAGAACGCGTTCACTTCTTCTGCGGCAACCTGCGCGTCGTCTTCGTTGCTGGCGACATACGTGTGGCGCAGCAGCATGATTTCCGGGCGCGGCATATTGCTGAACTTCTCGCACGCAGCATTGAAATGGCCGACCAGCTTTTCGACTTCTTCGTCGCCGAAATGCAGCGGCGTGACCTGCACGTTGCATCCGTTCGACACCGCGAATTCGTGGCTGTTCGGATCGCGCGCGGCAACCCAGATCGGCGGATGCGGCTGTTGCAGCGGTTGCGGCGACGAGGTCGTCGAGGGGAATTGCCAGAACTCGCCTTCGTGCGCGTAATCGCCTTCCCAGAGCTTCTTGACGGCCGGAATCAGTTCGCGCATGCGCTGGCCTGCGCCCCATGCGTCGAGGCCCGGCATCAGGCGCTCGTATTCGAACGAGTATGCGCCTCGCGCGATGCCCAGATCCAGACGGCCGCCCGTGATGATGTCGGTCATCGCGGCTTCGCCGGCGAGCTTGATCGGGTGCCAGAACGGCGCGATCACCGTGCCCGTGCCCAGACGCACGTTCTTCGTCTTGTTGGCGAGATCGGCGAGATTGAGGAACGGGTTCGGCGCGATCGTGAAGTTCATGCCGTGGTGCTCGCCGGTCCAGACGGCGTGCATGCCGCCGCGATCGGCGATCTGGCAGAGCTCGACCATTTCGTCATACAGCTGCTTTTGACTGGTCTGGTCGGAGACGCGCTCCATGTGGACAAAAAGCGAAAAACGCATGGTGTGACCTTTAGGAAAGAAGCGGGCGGACCGTGCCGTTGCTGTGGTCGCCGTAATACATGCCGTAACTCTTGAGCTGGCTCTCCTTGCGATAGCGCTGCAGCATGCTGGCCACGGCGCTGTCCTGGAACTGATCCGGCTCGATGTCGTCGAGGCTCACGAAGCGGCTGGACGCGTCGACTGCGTCGCCCGCATCGTCTGGCGCGCTGCAAAGGAACGCGATGTACTGGTAATGGGTTTCGGTGTTGTTGTACGCCGAATAAATAAAGCTTGCAGACGCATCGGGCTGGTACTTGCCGAAAATCCCGGCGAGCGCCTTGTCCGCGCCTTCCTTGCCGATTTCCTGCGACGGCAGGCCCCACTTGTTATCGGCCGTGCGCGTGAGCAGCACCTTGTCGTCGCGCGCGATGATCGCGCTGACGATCACCTTCGGCCCGGCGATCACTTCGGCCGATACCTTGGCCGGCGTGAAATAGCCGCCGCGGTAGTAACCGAGGCCCGCATAGCCCGCCGAATGGAACGCTTCGACCTTGCCGACCAGCAGCGCATGGTCGCCCGCGTCGATCACGGCATGCGTGGAACAGTCGAACCAGGCGCTGACATCGTCGAGCAGCGGGTTATGGATCGCGCTGAGATTCCAGTCGACGTTCGCGAAGCGGTCGTCGCTCGGGCGGGCAAACGTATTCGACAGATCCTTCTGGCCTTCCGCGAGAATATTGATCGCGAAGTGGCCGGTGGTCGAAAACGTCTGATAGTTGCTCGACGTCTTGGCGATGCTCACCAGCAGCAGCGCGGGATCGAGCGACACCGACGAAAACGAGTTCGCGGTGAAGCCGAGCGGCTTGCCGTCTTCGCCGGTGGTGGTCACGATCGTCACGCCCGTCATAAAGGCGCCGAACGCGTCGCGAAGCTCGCGGGGATTGATGACGGCGGGCGCGGCGTTCACAGCAGCGGCAGCGGTCGTTTGGACGGTCTCTTGGCTCATATCAGACTTCCGACTTCAAGGATTCGGTCTGCGCGGCACGTTGCGCTTCAACCTGTAACCAGTCGCGCAGGGCGCGATTGACGGCTTCGGGCGCGGTCAGATTCGCCATGTGGCGCTCGTTTTCCAGCACGACCGCGCGGCCGTTGCGTGCCGCGCCGGCCATCTGGCGCGCCATTTCCGGCGTCGAGTTCGGGTCGTCCGAACCGGTCAGCACGAGCGCCGGGCAGGCGATCGAGTGCCAGCCGTCGGCGTAGACTTCATCGCCTTTCGCGAAGGCCGTGTACGCCGTGGCGTAGCCCGCGAGATCGACCGACTTCAGCCAGCCTTCGACCTTGTGGGCGGCAACCTGCTGCGCTTCCTCGGCGTTGAACCAGCGCTTGAGCGGCGTTTCCACGTCGATGGTGCCGGAGCGCAGTTCGGCGGCGCGTTGCAGCACCGCTTCGCGCGCTTCGGGCGTACGGCGATACACACCGTTCAGGACTGCCACGCGTTTGACCAGGTCGGGGCGGGTAGCCGCCACGCCCGCCGAGATCAGCGAACCCATCGAGTGACCGGCCAGGTTCACCGGGCCGGCGTCCAGCGCCTCGATGAAGGCGATCGCCCACGCCACGAACTGTTGCAGGCCCGCGCCGGTGTCGAGTGCATCGCTCTGGCCGTGGCCCGGCATATCGACGGCAATCACGCGGAAATCGCGCGACAGATCGTCGATCTGCGGGTACCACGCGTGCGCCTGCATGCCCACACCGTGGATCAGGACCAGCGGCTCGCCGCTGCCCTGTTCCAGGTAGTGCGCGACGCGCTTATCGGACAGCTGCAGGGTTTTTGACGTCATTTCCGAGCTCTGCGAGGTCTTTGTAGCGATCGCCAATGCGGTGATGCGGACGGCCACCCGTGGCGCCGCCGATAGCGATGACGAGTTCGTCGGCTGCCGGCGCATCGGGGATGGCGAATTGCAGCGTCAGGTAGTGCGAACGGCGGCCTTCGTCGTTCTTGTCCATCATCGGGATCAGCAGCGGCGCATTGGCCGGGCCGCGCGTGTTGTTGAACGCCAGGTACGACTTCGCGCCAACGGCCGAGCGGTAGGTATTGCCGAAGTGCAGCGTGTGGATCAGCGCCGATGCATGTTCGAGCTCGCCGTCCAGACCGACGATCGCGCTCTTGCCGAACGCTTCGATCGCTTCGCCCGAACCGGCTTCGTCGAGGATCAGCTTCGTCAGATGCGCGCTCAGTTGCGGCGCGAGTTCGCGGATTTCCGGCGAGAGGTCTTCGACGTAACCGCGGCCTGCCCACGGGTTCTTGATCACGGCCACGGCGCCGATCATCTTCAGCGGCTGCGGGGCGGCTTTGTCGCCGTCGACGAAGACGGTCTCGACGTGGAGGATGGACTTGCGAATCAGGCTCATTGCGCGTTCCTTGCGTGCGTTGATTGTGTGAGATAGTTTGGTATACCATAGTACGGCATGCCATGAGTGTTAACCCTGAACGGGCATAAAAGGCCGCCAGGAAGGCGCTCTGGCCGAACGACTGACTACAAAGATTTATGAATCTGACAATTGAGAATCCGCCGGTCACACTGCGCGAGCTGAGCCTGAACAAGCTGCGCAATGCGATCATCAGCGGCTATTTCCCGGCGGGAAAACGGCTGGTGGAGCGCAGCCTGTGCGAGGAAATGGGCGTGAGCCGCTCGGTCGTGCGAGAGGTGATCCGCTATCTGGAGGCGGAAGGGCTGGTCGAGACCATGACGGGGAAAGGTCCCACGGTGTCGTCGATGAGCTGGGAAGTGGCCGCGCAGATCTACCAGATCCGCCTGCTGCTCGAACAGAATGCGGTGGCCGGTTGCACGGCGAATCTCACGCCGGAAACGGCTCTGCAGATTCAGGACTTGCTGGCCGAATTCAAACGCGCATTCGACGGCGACGACGTGAATGCGATCATTGCGGTTTCGTCGACGCTTTATGAAAAGATATTCTCGATCGCGGGCCAGAGCGTTGCGTGGGAAGTCGTGCAGCGGCTCAATGGCCGGATCAGCCGCTTACGCGCGATGACCATGAAATCGACGAATCGCAGTAACAGCGGTTATCAGCGGATTGAAAAGATCTGCCGCGCGATTTGTGAATTGCGCGATCCGGAACTGGCGAGGCTGGCGGTGCACGAACATATCAGCGAAGCCGCCGCTGTCGCTCAACGTATTCTTGAAAACGAACAGGAGAAGTCATGACGGCGTATTGGATTGCCCACGTGAGCGTGCTGGATGCCGACAAATACAAAGGCTATACGGACCTG
Organism: Paraburkholderia sp. J69-1; assembly: GCF_905220255.1. Taxonomy (NCBI): domain Bacteria; kingdom Pseudomonadati; phylum Pseudomonadota; class Betaproteobacteria; order Burkholderiales; family Burkholderiaceae; genus Paraburkholderia; species Paraburkholderia sp. J69-1. The sequence continues at coordinate 60,784 of NZ_CAJMZG010000013.1, forward strand.
GCGCCGGAAGCGTTTAAAAAATACGGTGCGGTATTTCTTGCGCGCGGCGGCGCATTCGAGGCGCTGGAAGGCGAAGTGTTCCAGCGTCATGTGGTGATCCAGTTCAAGGATATGGAGACCGCGCTCGCGTGCTATCGCTCGCCCGAATATCAGGCGGCGAAAGCGAAACGGGACGGCTATTGCACCGCCCAGATCGCGATTGTCGAAGGCTTGCCGGTCTGACGCCGAACGCGCGGTATTACGCGGCGGCTGGCGGTGCGCTCAGCGCCGAAAGCGTCGGGCATTCGCTTTCCAGATAGGCCGGGATGGCGGAAGCGTCCATCGGCCGCGCGCAATAGTAGCCCTGAATCAGCATGGCGCCGAGTGCGGAGACCGTGCGCATTTCGGACGCCGTTTCGACGCCTTCGATTACGCATTCGAGCATCATCTGCCGGCTGAGATTGAGCAGGGTCCGCACGACCGTGAAGGCCGTCGTGCCTTCACGCAGGCCGGTCACGAAGGTGCGGTCGATCTTCATGCGCGTGAGCGGCAGATTGCAGAGATACGAAAGACTGGAATAACCGGTGCCGAAGTCGTCGACGGAAAGACCGCAGCCCAGGCTGCGCAATTCCGCCGCGGCTTTGCGCACCTGTTCGAAATCTTGCGCCATCGCCGTTTCGGTGATTTCGAAATCGAGCCGGTTAGGCGCGATGCCGCTTTCGAGGATGCGTTGCGCGAGGCCTGCCATGGCGCGTTCATCGGCGAAATCGTGGGCGGAAAGATTGAACGACAGGCCGATATGCGTGGGCCAATGGCGCGCGCACGCCAGCGCCTTGTTGAATAGCGCGAGCGTCACCACGGTGATCAGCCCGCTGCGTTCGGCGGCGGGAATGAATTCGCCCGGCGTGACATTGCCGAGCGTCGCGCTATGCCAGCGCGCCAGTGCTTCGAAGCCGACCGTGCGCGACTGATCGAGCGCGTAGATCGGCTGAAACGCGACCGTGAGTTCGTTTTCGAGCTCGGGCGAGCGCAATGCCTGCGCGATCTGCGATTCGCGAATGATGGCATTGCGATGCGCTTCCGAGAAAATCGTCACCGAGCCGCGCGCGCGGCGCTTGCCTTCGTAAAGCGCGTAATCGGCCGCTTCGAACAGATCCGATTTATCGCGCGAGCTGTGCGGGTAGGTTGAAAAGCCGATCGTCGCGCCCAGCCGCACCGAACTCTCTCCCAGCGTCACAGGCAGGCGAAACGCGTCGCAGATGCGTCGACCGAGATGCAGAAGATGGCCGTCCGAGCAGTCGCCCGCGACGATCATGCCGAACTCGTCGCCGCCCAGACGCGCAAGCACAGTGGCGCCCGCCGAAGAAGCCGAAAGACGCGCCGCCACTTCGGCCAGCACCTGGTCGCCGGCGCTATGTCCGTGAATATCGTTGACCGATTTAAAGCCGTCGAGATCGATCATGCCGACGGCAAGCCGCTGGCCCGACGCTTGCACGCCATCGAAATGCTGATCGAGCGCATCGAAGAACGCGCGGCGATTGGGCAGGCCGGTGAGGCTGTCGATATTCGCGAGGCGCCGGTTATCGCTTTGTGCGGCCACGAGCGCGGCGAAGTTCTTGAAATGCGTGAACGAGACCACCAGCATCGCGATCGAGACGAGCGACGTATCGATCGCAATCGCCTGAAACACCTCCTTGCCGGACATCAGAAAGGTGATGACGAGCGCGCCATTGACGATGGCCGTGACGGTGAAAGCGGCCTTCACCACATGCATCAGGCAAAAGATCACGCCGATGACCGTGATCGCCATATAGAACGCCACGTGAAGCTTGAAGGCTTCATCGCCGTGCGACAGCAGCGACAACGACCACGCCGTAAAGCCGATCGAGAAAAACCACGCGAGCTTGCGCGTGCCGCGCAGGATCGTGGCCGCCTGTCTGGGCGTGACATTGACTCTTGCGAGCCGCACCCATGACACGACGCGCACCAGACACACGAACGTGAAAATCAGCGGGCAAAGCACGCCCTGCCAGTAGGGGAAGCTGCTTTCATGCGGCAGCACCACGCCCCAGGTGTTGATGATCAGTAGCCCATACATCATCGGCAACTGATAGACCATGACGCGCAACTGCGCGCGATTCAAGGCCGGGCTGTCGCTCGCGGCAGTACAACCTTGAATGGTTCCCCAATATTGAATCAGAAGGTCGAGCATTGTCTGGCGCAAAGGGCTTTGCCGCGGGAACGATAGGTCATGCACACGTTTACGACCGGCCAGGGAAATTCTGGAGGTTCGTGACGAATCTCCCGGCCGGTTTGCGCTTATTTCGAACCGAAAGGCGATGCGAGCATCGCATTGATGACGGCGGTCGATGTTGTCGATGTTGTCGATGTTGTCGAGCTTGCAGCGACCGCAGGCGTCCAGCGATACACCACGAGATTCGAACCGTTGTAATTGTCTTTCGTCACAACATATTCGCCATTCGCGCGCCGGTACGAACGCAGGCCGTACATCGAATCGACGTCATTGCCCACGTACACCGTGCTGGGACGGCTATTGGTGAACGTCGTATCGAGCTTGCCGGTCGTGAGATTGAATGCGTCGATATTGGGCACCGTATGCACATAGCCCACGAAGAGTTCATTGCCGCTGGCTGCAATCGATTTAGCGTTCGCCGCCGAAATCGTAATCACCGGATCGGGCTTTGTTGTATTGCCCGCGAGCCAGCCGTGATACACCTCCACGCGCGAACCTATCGCCGTCCAGTCGCTATTGCCGCTGATGCCTTGCGCGAGTATCAGCGTGTCGCTTTCGGGCAGATAGATGATGCGAGTGAGTTGCGCAATTGTCTTAGGAATAGGCCATGTTTTCGGCGTGCCCCATGACGGTTTGCCGTTTGCGTCGAAACCCGTCAACGGATAGTGCGAAATGGTGTTGGTCTTGTCGAGTCCGGCCCAGATATCGCCTTTGCTGTCGAGACAGAAGCCGTCGCGAACGCGGGCCGTAGTGTTGAATGCGGTGCCGGGCAGCGTTGCGTCGGGAATGGCGATATAGCCGCTCTGCGCGTTGAAATGGAAGAAGTAGAACGTATCGGGATTCTGGCTCGCTGCGACCAGAATGCGATGGCCGTTCACATACGCGAGTTGCGCGAAATGCTCGCCGCGTTCGTGATCGGCGAGATTGATGCGTGGGTCGGACGGGTACGTAATGGGATCGACCGTATTGGCGACGAAGGTGCCGCCCGCCGTGCCGGTATAGAGATGGGTGCCGCCGTAGAAGAGTGCGCCGTCCGTGCCTGCGTCGGGCGCGCCGTTGCCCTCGAAATTCAGCGACTGCAATTTCCAGCGCAGATTGCCGCTGCCATCGTAGGCGTGAATATCGGTGCCGCCGTCGCGGCCGAGATCCCACGAACCGCCCCACGGATTATTCAGCACGTAAAGCGTGCCGGCCGAATCCTTGCCGATACCATCCACGCGCGTGAAGCGCTTGTCGCCCACCTGACCTTTGAGGCCCGTCGCCGTGTTGAGATAGCCGCCCTTGACGCCGAACGTGCCGGTCGCAAACGGCACGCCTGCGACGTTGTACAGCTTGATATTCATGTCCGGGCCGGAATCGCCGATCATCAATTGCGCGGTCTGCGAATCGAAATAGAGCGACGAAGGCCGCGCCGTTGCGCCGAGTGAAATCGTATTGCGCTTTTCGCCGTTCGGGCCGAATTCGACCACGCTGCCGGTGCTCTTTTGCGCGGCCCAGAGATTGCCCGCGGCATCGATAGCCAGTGCGCCTGGACCCGCCAGGCTGATATCGCGTTGCCATACGCCTGCGGTGCTGAACACGCGCACGCGATTGCCCGGGAAATCGCTCGCATACAGCAGTGAACCCGAAGTAGCGAGACCGGTGACGACATCGGCCAGACGCTCGGTCGTCGTGTTGCTCACGCTGACAAGCAGATCGCGCGCACGGCTCGTGCGGTTGTAGCGGCCGACCTTGCCGCTGCCGTAGGCGCTGTTGAACTGCATGGCGACGAATAGCGACGTCGCATTGCCGGTGATCGCGCCGCCCTGAAAATCGCTATGTCCGCCGATCGAGCCGATGCTCTGGCCGTTCTGATAGAGCGCGACGCCGCCTTCGTTTTCGTCCCACATCGACGAGGTATAAATCACGCCTTCGGGCGCGACCCACATCGAGCGCGCCACGTTGCCCACGCGTGTGGCATTGGTGCCGAAGCTATTGGCCAGCCAGTCCGTTGAATATTGCGCTTCGCAAATGGGCGCGAGCGCCGTCGTGAGTGCGACCGCGAACAGCGCGGTGCAGAGTCGTTTCACAAGCATGAGAAGGGGTGTTCCGTCACACGTTACGCGGCCAGGCGCGTGCTGATGTTTGCGGGTTGCCAGTTCCGCTGATTCCAGGCCGAGCCCTGACGATTCGATCGCTTGCGCCGGGCTTTCAAAGCCACGACGCGTCGAATGGGTGCGGGGTAACTAACCGGTTAACGGCAGGCGCTCGATGAATTTGAGTGGTTTTAATGAGGGCCATGTTTGACCGGATCCGAGACCGAATTCGAATCCGATTCCGGGACCGGAGCGGGGCGTGCGGGCGCAAGTAGATCTCAACCGGCCGGTTCGGATTGCCGCTCGGTTCATGGCGCAAACGCTTGCGCAGAAGATCGACGTTCAGGAATCAACGCGGGGGTAAGTTGACGCCTCTGTTCAAGGACTCGAATTGGCGTGCGGCGGATTTTCGCGCGGCGTGACCGGACTGATGGCGGGACTGACTGCGGATGCCATCGCCTTCAAGCGATTTCCGGTATCGCTGTCGCTGGCGGACTCGGTCTGCGGATGTTCGCCTTCGCTCGCGCGCTTGCAGCCGCTAATCGATACGGCAGTCGAGGTGCAAACGATTGCGGTAATCAGCCAGAGCGTGGCGCGTTGTGAAATGGCGTGTTTCATCGTCGCTCTCCTGAAAAAAGTTGTGCCGATGCATAACCCTTTCAGCGCATTTCATGATCCCAATCCCGCTGCATTTCAGTTCATTACATTGCAGCCGATTCACGCCAAATGGTTTGCCCGTTGGTTTGCCCGTTTCCTGCGAATTACGAAAATGCGCGTGGCATGGCACTAATTGTTAGTGCGCGACTTCTTGCTGGCACGTTACAATCCACGCCTGGCATCGTAATTGCATCAGCGTTTCCTTTACACGGAATTCGGGGCTGCACTTTAACAAGTCCGTGAAAGCGATCAGCCGATAAAAATAAATCACGAGAAACGGGTGTTATTCACATGGCAAGTGAAATGGATTTGCGGCGGGACGTCCGCACACCGATGTTGTTCGCACCACTGCTGCTGAACAAGGATGGCCGGGCGCTCGCACAGGTCGCCGACCTGAGCTCGAACGGGGCGCTTCTGCACGCGCGCAATGGCCTGTTTTCTCGCGGCGAAACCGTGTCGGGCTGGCTGCAGTCCTCGGCAATCGACGACGAAGACGAGATCGTGGTTGCGGTATACCTCGACGTTCGATGGGTCTCGGAAGATCACGAACGAGGCTGGACCCGTGTGGGCTGCGAAATGCACCAGCTCGATCCCCGGTCGAAGGCGCGCCTGCACACATTGATCGAAAAAGCCGCACCATAATTGTTCTTCGACGGCTTTACGGCGCTGTCATTGATCTGGATAACTGAGTAATCGATTCCTCCCAGGACTCGCGGCATGGTGTGCCGCTCTCCTGGCGACGCCGCACGCGCGCAGCCATCACACCCGTCGCATCGAGCGCTCCTCTCGAGCGAGCTTTTTCCTTGCCAGCGACCACAAAAAACCTCATTTCGCTATTTTTTTGTGCTGCCGAAAATCTGGCATCCAGCAACGGCCGCTCCGGCCGTGCGGCTCAAACGAGGAAAAAGCATGCCAGGTGAGACCACTTCTATCGATATGACGGACGCCTTCGACTATGTGATCGTGGGTGCGGGCTCGTCGGGTTGCGTGCTGGCGAACCGCTTGAGCCAGGACCCGGGTGTGAGCGTGTGCCTGATCGAAGCGGGCAGTCACGACAACAACGTGCGGATTCAGACGCCCGCCGGCACCATAACGCTCTACAAAAGCAAAAAGTACAGCTGGAATTTTTTCTCGGCGCCCCAGAAGAACCTGAACAATCGCAGCCTGCACACGCCGCGCGGCAAGGCGCTGGGCGGTTCTAGCTCGATGAACAGCATGATCTACATTCGCGGTCATGCGAGCGACTACGACAAATGGGAAGCGGCCGGCTGCGCCGGTTGGGGCTGGAAAGACGTGCTGCCGTATTTCCGCAAGTCCGAGAATAACCGGTTGGGTCAAGACCCCAGCCTGCATGGCACGAAGGGCGAGCTTCACGTGGATGTGCCGCGCGATCCCAACCCGGTCTCCAGCCTGTTCGTGAAGGCGGCGGAGCGTGTTGGCATCCGGCGCAACACGGATTTCAACGGCCGGGCGTTCGAAGGCTGCGGCATCTATAACGTCACCCAGAAAGACGCCAAACGCCTGTCGAGCTATCGCGCCTTCGTCGCGCCAGTTCGTCAGCGTGCGAACCTGACGGTCCTCACCGATTGTGCGGTGCGATCGATCATCCTCGAAAACAAGGTGGCGAAGGGCGTGAACGTTGTTGCCAACGGCGTCGCGAAGGCGATCGTCGCGCGCCGGGAAGTCATTCTGAGCGCTGGCGCGCTGGGTACGCCGCAACTGATGCTGGCCTCCGGCATCGGGCCGAAAGCGGCGCTCGAACAGGCCGGAGTCGAGGTTCGCCACGATCTGCCGGGGGTGGGCAAGAATCTGCAGGACCATCTCGACGGCCTGATCACGGTTCGTTCGAACAGCACGAAAACGCTGGGTTTCTCGCTCGGTGCGCTGCCCAATGTGATTGCCGCGCCGCTGCGCTATGTGTTCGGGCAGAAAGGCTGGCTCACGACCAATTACGTCGAAGCGGGCGGCTTCGCGCGCACGCCGCTATCGGCCGATCTGCCCGATGTGCAGTTCCATTTCGTGCCCGGTTATCGCAGCCATCGCGGCCGCCTGTTCGAATGGGGTCACGGCTACGCGGTGCATACCTGCGTGCTGCGTCCGAAAAGCATCGGCGAGGTGACGCTGAATCGCGAGGGCCAACTCGTGATCGACTTCAATTTCCTTTCGAATCCCGAAGATGGCCGCGTGCTGGTGGAAGGCCTGAAGCTCGCGCGCAAAATTCTCGCCGATCCGGCATTCGACGCAATTCGCGGCAAGGAAATGCTGCCGGGCGCAGCAGTGCAGACCGACGAACAACTCTGGGCCTATATCCGCGAGTACGGGGCCACCGTGTTTCATCCGGTCGGCACCTGCAAGATGGGCGTGGATGCGATGAGTGTCGTCGATCCCGCAAGCCTGAAGGTGAACGGAATCGAAGGGCTGCGTATCGCGGATGCCTCGATCATGCCCATCCTGATCAGCGGCAATACCAACGCGCCTTGCATCATGATCGGCGAGAAAGCGGCCGACATGATTCTGGGTCGCCAGCACGCGCCCAGCGAGGCTGCGCCGGCCGCGATCGGCTGAAAGTTGCGCTTTCGTGGTGCATAACGGCTTTCGCCTATGTGCGGTTATGCACCAGATTGTTTAACAAGAAAAAAGCTATGCAAGGGCAAGCTATTTCGTTCTTTCGTCGCGCTTTTTGTTGTTGAACAGTGTCGCTGTTATCGAACTGCGCCACTCAGAAGGAGACCCCATGGCCGAAGATACGATTGCCCATCTGGAGCAAAGCACTATTCAGCGCATTCCGCGCTCCGAGCGCCACGGCAAGGCCAGCGATCTGTTCACGATCTGGTTCGGCTCGAACATCATGATGCTGACGATCGTGACTGGCGCGCTGGCCGTCACCGTGTTCAAGCAACCGTTCTGGTGGGGCGTGCTGGGTATCGTGATCGGCACGCTGGTGGGCGCGATTTTCATGGCGCTGCATTCCGCACAGGGCCCGCAACTCGGCGTGCCACAAATGGTTCAGACGCGCGGCCAGTTTGGTTCGATCGGCTCGCTGCTGGTGGTGGCGCTCGTCGTGATCATGTATCTGGGTTTTTTCGCGTCGAATCTCGTGCTTGGCGGTCAGGCGCTCGCCAGTCTGACGCCGGCCGTCACGGTCAATAACGGCGTGCTGGGGGTCGGTGCGTTGAGTCTTGTCGCGACGATCTTCGGCTACAACCTGATTCACGCCTATACGCGCCTCATGACCTGGCTTTCGGGGCTGGTGCTCGTGCTGACCTTCGCATGGATTATCTTCGTGCACGGCCTGCCCGCCGATTTCTTCACGAAGAACAGCGCCAATCTCACGGGCTTTCTCGGCACGATCTCGGTGGCGGCGCTCTGGCAGATCGCTTACGCACCCTATGTGTCGGACTACTCGCGTTACATGCCTGAAGAAACCGGCGCACGCACCGCGTTCTGGTCGAGCTATTGGGGTTGCTCGCTGGGCTCGATTTTCCCGATGATTCTGGGCGCAATGGTGGGCCTGCTCGTCAGCGATGGCGATGTCGTCACCGGCCTCACCAAGGTCACGCACGGCATTGCGCCGCTCGTCGTGATCGTGCTCTCCGTGGGTATTGCCGCGACGAATGCAATGAATCTCTATTGCGGCACGCTTTCGACCATCACGATCTTCCAGACGCTGTTTCCGGACTGGCAGGCCAAGGCGCGCGCTCGCGCCATCACGGCGGTCATTCTGTTCAGCATTTCGCTGATGATCGCCTTGTTCGGGCAGAGCAATTTCCTGGTCGAATACACCAACTTCATTTTGCTGCTGCTCTATGTGCTGGTGCCCTGGACGGCTGTGAATCTGATCGACTACTACCTCGTGTGTCACGGCGAATACGACGTCGATTCGTTCTTCCGCGCCGATGGCGGTGTGTACGGCCGCTTCAACGGCGTCGCGATCTTCGCCTACCTCTTCGGGATCGTCGTTCAACTGCCGTTCGTCGCAACGGATATGTACACCGGCCCGGTCGCCAAAATGCTCAATGGTGCCGATCTTTCGTGGATCGTGGGCCTCGTGCTGACGTCGGTGGTCTACTACGCCGCCTGCAAGTTCTTCCGCGCACCTACGCAGATTCGCCGCGCCAAAGCGGTGTGATCCACTAGTCACGCCAGTCACGCCAGTCGATCAAAACCGCCTCCTCGAGTGGTATCGAGGAGGCGGTTTTGCATTTCCGGGCAGGAAAGTCGACCAACCGGCCGCACGTACGCTTGAAACAGGGTACGTACAGATATGAAGTTTAGCTTTGCAGTTTGGCTTCATATTTCCTAAAATGCGCGGATGAGCTCCCGCCCGACATCCGCCCAAACCTCTTCTTCGGCATCCGCCGAACCCGTTTCCGCCCAGGCCGATGCGCTGGCCGGCGAGCTACGCACGCTGGTCGGCAAACTCAAGCGGCGCCTGCGCGAACAGGCGAGCGCCGGAGACTTCACGCCATCGCAACTGGCCACGCTGCAGCGTCTGGAACGCGACGGGCCGGCCACGGTATCGAGCCTCGCGCGCGCTGAAGGCATGCGCCCGCAGTCGATGGGCACGGTGGTCGCCGCGCTCGAATCGGCCGGTTTGCTGACCGGCGCGCCGGACCCGGCCGATGGCCGCCAGACGCTCTGGTCGCTCACTGACGCTTTCGCAAGCTGGATGCGCGAAAGCCGCGCAGCACGCCAGGACTGGCTCGCGCGCACGATCGAGGCGCGCCTGGATCGCGAAGAGCAGACGCAGCTCGCTCACGCCATCGCGCTGCTCCAGCGGCTCGTGCAGTCGTAACGGAGGCGGCCATGAGCGACTCCTCCGCGGGCATGTTCCGCTCGCTGCGCAGCTTCAATTACCGGGTGTGGGCGGCGGGCGCGATCGTTTCCAATATCGGCACGTGGATGCAGCGCACCGCGCAGGACTGGCTGGTCCTCACGGGGCTCACGCACCACAGCGCCGCAGCAGTGGGCATCGTGATGGGGCTGCAGTTCGGGCCGCAGTTGCTATTTCTGCCGTGGGCGGGCTACGCCGCCGATCACCTCGACCAGCGCCGTCTGCTGATGTTCACGCAGGCCATGCAAGGCGCGCTCGCGCTGGCGCTCGGCCTGCTGACGGTGACCGGCGTGGTGCAGCTCTGGCACGTCTACGTGTTCGCGTTTCTGTTCGGCACGACTACGGCGTTCGATTCGCCGGTGCGGCAGACCTTCGTGTCCGAACTGGTCGGCGACGCCGATCTCGCCAACGCCGTCGCGCTCAATTCCACTTCCTTCAACGCGGCTCGCATGGTCGGGCCGGCCGTGGCGGGCATCGTGATCGCCTCGGTGGGCACGGGCTGGGCCTTTATTTTCAACGGGCTGTCGTTTATCGCCGTGCTGGTGTCGCTCACGCGCCTGCGCGCGCATGAACTGCGCACGCGTGCCCGCGCCAAGCCCGCGAAGGGCAGCCTCGTGGCGGGCTTTCGCTATGTCTGGGGCCGCCCGGATCTGAAGGCGATCGTGGTGATGCTGTTTTTGATCGGCACGTTTGGCCTGAATTTCCCGATCTTTATCTCGACGATGGCCGTGCGCGTCTTTCACGCCGATGCGGGCGGCTACGGCCTGCTTTCGTCGATGATGGCTGTGGGCACGGTGTCGGGCGCGCTGTTCGGCGCGCATCGCAGCAACCCGCGCTTTGCCTCGCTGCTGGTTGCATCGGCGATGTTCGGGGTGGGCTGCACGCTGGCGGCAATCGCGCCTGGCTACGGCTGGTTTGGCGCTGCGCTGGTGGTGATCGGCGTGGCGGCGCTCACGGTGACCACCGAAACCAACAGCCTGATGCAGCTTTCCACCGAGCCTTCGATGCGCGGGCGCGTCATGGCGATCCGGCTGGCCGTGGCGCTGGGCGGCACCCCGATAGGCGCGCCGATTGTCGGCTGGGTGGCCGACCATTGCGGACCGCGCTGGGCGCTGATGGTGGGCGCTTCCTCGGGATTCGCGGCGGCGGCAGTGGCAGTGTGGGTGATGGCGCGCGGCGGGCTCGATCAAGCCAGACGCGAGACCTGAGCGCGCGCACGACGCATACGCGACCGGTTACGCGCAGAGCTTCGCGCTGGCGAGGCGATTCAGGCTCACGCCCTGTTCGTGCGCCTGGATCACGAGCGCGCGATGCGCTTCAGGCGGAATGCGCACCTTGAATTCGCCGCTGTATTTGCGATCGGCGATAGGGTCCGGCACTTTCTCGCCGCTGGCTTCCATTTCCTTCACGGTTTCGGCCACCAGCCGGCGGATACCCAACAGCGCGCCTTCGTGCGATTTATCGAGCCAGGAGAGCGAGGGAAACTCCGCGCATAGCCCAACGTGCTCGCCATCTTCCGGCGACCACGAAATGCGATACGTAAAGTGGTCATGCTTGATCATTGCAGCTCCTTGAGCTTGTTGATTGCGGCGAGGACCTGGCGCACCTGATACACCTTGGCCTTGCCGTGATCGTTCTGGATATTCACGCGCGGGTCGCCGGGCCATGGCATCTTGAACACCGCGTGACTGGTGCCGGTCTGCCGGGCGCCGCCGAAGTGCACTTCGCAGATCCTGTAGAGATCGTGAAAACGCACGTTGGCGGGTTCGCTGCGCATCTGCGCGAGAATCTTGTCTTCGTGATTAATGGTGTCATTATTGGAACCATTCGTCAAGCGGCATGACTTTGGGAAGGGGCGTAACCTTGCGCCCGATCATGGTCCGGATGCGAATGGTGGGCGAAGCAGAAGGGACTGCGGGAACGAGTCCGACCTGAAGATGTTATGAACGCCGGTTTGCGCGCAATAGCTGGCCGAATGGCCAGCGTTGGGCGTGAACGACGCGCACGTTGCGCCGCTCCCGTTGCATGTCTCTGCTACGCTTCGCGCGAATCCTGCTCACGAGACCACCCGCTGCCACATGCATCGCCGCTCTCTTGCCATTCGCATCTTGTTCGCGTTCTGCCTGCTTGCCGGGACCTTCAATCACGCGCGCGCCATCGCGGCGCATGGCCTGCTATGGGATTACGGCTACGGCGCCGATGCGTTGCTCGCAAGCCAGGTTTATTGGAGCCTGCTCACGTTGCTCGATCCATTTGCCGCGCTGCTACTGTTCGTGCGCCCGCGCGCGGGTCTCGCGTTGACCGTTGCGATCATCGTGAGCGATGTGCTGCACAACGGCTATTACGTCGCGCGCCACGGACAGTGGTTCGCGACGTTCTTTGTTTCCCAGGTGGCGTTTTGCGTAGCAGTGCTGGCGTTGACGCCGTTCGCATTAGCGCCGTTTCGCCAGTTTACGCGCGCAGTGCGCCAGGGATAACGAAACAAAATGGCGCGCCTGTCGCGCCAATGCTTTCGAGAGACGCCCCGCGCACCACCGATCGCGTCACATCGATCGGCAAATCGACGCGTGCATGTGCCACCCGTCCACCATCTTCGACCGCCGAAGGCGCGGCATCCGGCTTCCGGCATCGGCTACACGTCTTCGAACGGCGCAAATCCGCAGGTTTTTGTGCCCGGCGTGCAATATTTTGTGTCGCCGGTACAGGCAGATACATTGGGATACAAAGCGCTGGCGGCGCTGCGCTATAAAGCTTCCATCGCCAACGATGCATCGAGGAGAACCACCATGAGCGCCGGAATGAACGCCGAAGTCCTGCACGGTTCGTGTCACTGCGGTGCGGTACGCTTCGAAGTCCGCACCGCGCTTGCGCCCGCTTCGCGCTGCAACTGCAGCCTGTGCCGTCGCAAGGGCGCGCTGATGTCGCCGCCGTTCGCCGCCGCCGAACTCACGATCAAGACCGGCGAAGCGGACCTCACGCTCTATCAGTTCAACACGCAGGTGGCGAAGCACTATTTCTGCAAACACTGTGGCATCTATCCGTTTCATCAGACGCGCAAAGATCCCAGACTGTGGCGCGTGAATCTGGGTTGCATCGATGGCGTGGATGTCTATGCGCTTGAAGCGGGCATCAACGACGGCGCGAGTCTTTCGGTGGTGGAGGACGCATGAGGCGGCTGTTTGCAATGCTCGCGCTGCTGGCGGGCGGCCTGGCGAACGAAGCGGTGCATCCGCTGGTCTGCACGTTGACCACGGCGACGCGTCGCGAGAACAACGAAGCCAGCAACGACCCCGAAAACGATAGCGATGACGACCGGCGGCACGGTGCGCGTCGGCTCGCGCAGCGCGGAGTATGATCGGCGCATGGAAAAAATCGACCACATTCTGATCGTCGACGACGATCGCGGCATCCGCGAACTGATTGCGGATTACCTCGAAAAGAACGGCATGCGCGTGTCGGTGGCCGCCAATGGCCGCGAGATGCGCGCGGCGCTGGAGAACGGCGCGCCGGACCTCATCGTGCTCGACCTGATGATGCCCGGCGAAGACGGTCTCGTGCTCTGCCGCGATCTGCGCGCGAGCCGTTTTCGCTCTGTGCCGGTGCTGATGCTCACGGCGCGCAGCGAAGAAACGGATCGTATCGTCGGCCTCGAAATGGGCGCGGACGATTACCTCTCCAAGCCCTTCGCCGTGCGCGAACTGCTGGCGCGCATCCGCTCGGTGCTGCGTCGCACGCGCATGCTGCCGCCCGGCATGCAGGTGACGGAAACGGCGACGATGCTTGCGTTCGGCGAATGGCGGCTCGACACCACGGCGCGCCATCTGCTCGACGAGGAAGGCATGCTCGTGGCGCTCTCCGGCGCCGAATATCGCCTGCTGCGCGTGTTTCTCGACAATCCGCAGCGCGTGCTCACGCGCGACCAGTTGCTCAATCTCACGCAGGGGCGTCAGGCCGATGCATTCGACCGCTCGATCGATCTGCTGGTGAGCCGCTTGCGGCAGCGTCTGCGCGACGGCGCGCGCGAGCCGCGTTACATCAAGACGCTGCGCAACGAGGGCTATGTGTTCTCGGCGTCGGTGAATGTGATCGAAGAAGGGCTGACATGAGCGCCGCCACCCAGCACGCGCCGCAGGTGACTCAGGCATCGGCCCGCAACGAAGGCCTGGCGCGCCATTTCCTGCATTGGCCGCGCACCTTGTTCGCGCGGCTCGCGCTGATTCTGTGTCTGGGACTCGCGCTCACGCAGACGCTTTCGGTCTGGCTCACGCTCACCGAACGCGACGAAACCACCGCCAACATGATGATGGATTACGTCGAGCGCGAAGTGGCCAGTTCGGTTGCGCTGCTCGACAATCTGCCGGCCGCCGAGCGCGCCGCGTGGTTGCCGAAGCTCGCGCGGCGCAGCTATGCGTTCGTGCTGGGCGAGGGCGTGCCCGGTGTCGCGCCCGATGCGCAATTGTCGAAACGCTACGAATCGGCGATATCGAAAGGCATCGGCAAACACTACGAAATGACGGCCAACGCGATTCCCGGCCACGACGAACACTTCCAGGTGCATCTGCATCTGAGCGACGGCACGCCGCTCACGATCGACGTGCGCCCGCAACATGCGCTGCCGCTTTCGCGCTGGCTGCCGCTGGTGCTGGCGGTGCAACTGGTGGTGCTGGCGTTCTGCTGCTGGCTGGCGGTGCGCGTGGCGACGCGTCCGCTCAAGGCGCTCGCACAGGCCGCCGATACACTCGGCCCCGACCTCAAGGCCGAGCATCTGGATGAAAACGGTCCCTCCGAAGTTGCCCGCGCCGCACGTGCATTCAACGCGATGCAGGCGCGCATTTCCGGCTATATGGCCGAGCGCATGCAGATTCTCGCGGCCATTTCGCACGATCTGCAAACGCCGATCACACGCATGCGTCTGCGCGTGGACGTGATGGACGACGATAACCAGGGCTCGAAACTCCGCCAGGATCTGCAGGAGATGGAGCAACTGGTGAAGGAAGGCGTCACCTACGCGCGCACGCTGCACGGCGCGGCTGAAGTGCCCGTGCGGCTCGATCTGGATGCGCTGCTCGACAGCCTCGTGTTCGATTACATCGATGCGGGCAGCGACGTGCGTTACGAAACACGCGCCGATGCCGGTGCGCCGCTCGCGGTGGTGACGCGGGCCCAGGCGCTCAAACGTATCGTCGGCAATTTCGTCGATAACGCGCTGAAGTTTGCGGGCGCGGCGGAGATCGCGGTGCTGGATGGGCCGCTCAAAGGGCAGGTGACGATCTCGGTGCTCGACCGTGGGCCGGGCATTCCCGCGGAATCGCTCGAAGCGGTGTTCGAGCCGTTTTACCGGCTGGAAACGTCGCGAAATCGCGGCACGGGCGGCACCGGGCTGGGGTTGGCCATCGCGCGTCAACTGGCGGTGGCGATGGGCGCGCAGCTTTCGCTGCATAACCGCGCGGGCGGCGGTCTGGAAGCGCGCCTTGTTTTGCAGCGCGCCTGAAGCGGATTCCGGCGCGGAATCCGAAGCGGCATTACGTGGCGTGACGTGGCGTCAAGCGGGCGTGGCGGAGAGGGCGTCGATGCAGGCCCAGACAAAGCCGTCGCTTTCGCGCGCGGGATGAACCGTGGCATCGTTGGCGCTCGTGCAGCGCTGCGATGCCGTCCGCTGCGAGGCCACCGTCAACATGCGCACCTGCTGGCCGTTCACGTCGAAGCGCCAGCCGTGCGACGGGCAGGTGAGCAGGCCGCCGCTCACGTCGCCGCCCGAAAGCGGGTCGCCGCGATGCGGGCAGCGGTCGTCCCAGACGTGCACGTCGCCTTCGCCATCGCGCCAGACCACGAGGCGCAGCGCGCCGAGCGTCACGGCGCGCGCCGTACCCGCCGCAACCTCATCGCTGGCGCAGACCCGTGACCAGTCCATCGCGTCGTCCTCGCACTGCAGTGCTGCGTTCGCACCTCGTCCCGTAAGTGGCATACCTGTCGACTCATCCAGAAAGCATTGGAGAGCCCATCTTACGACACCCGGCAAAAGTCTGGCGTTGGCTCAACGCGACACACGCACCGCAGGATCGGTCAGCAGCTTGCCGAGCCCGCGCATGGCCGCTTCGATCCGGTCGCTCCACGGATGGCCGAAGTTGAGCCGGATGCAATTGCGAAAGCCATGCTCGGGCGAAAAAATCGGCCCCGGCGCGAGACTCACGCCGCCCGCAATCGCAAGCCGGTGCAGCGCCATGGCATCGATCGCCTCGGGCAATTCGAGCCACACGAAATAGCCGCCGCCTGGTCGCGCATAGCGCACGCCGCGCGGCAGCCAGCGCCGGATCGCGCGCTCCATCTCCACGAGTTGCGCGCGCAGCGCCGCACGCACCTTGCGCAGATGGCGGTCGTAACTGCCGTGCTGCAGATAATCGGCGATCCCGGCCTGCACGGGAATACTCGCCGAAAGCGTGGACATCAGCTTGAGGCGCTGCACTTTCTGCGCGTAGCGTCCCGCCGCCGTCCAGCCGATGCGATATCCCGGCGCAAGCGTCTTCGAAAACGAACTGCAATGCATGACGAGGCCGTGCTTGTCGAACGCAAGAGCGGGCAGCGGATAGTCGGATTCGAAATGCAGTTCGCCGTAGACATCGTCTTCGATCAGCGGCACGTCGTGGCGCGCGAGCAACTCCACCAGCGCGCGTTTTTTATCGACGCCGAGCGTCACGCCGGTCGGGTTCTGGAAGTTGGTCATGAACCAGCATGCGCGGATCGGATGACGCTCCAGCGCCGCCGCGAGCGCATCGAGATCGAGCCCCGTGACGGGATCGACGCGAATGGGCACGGCGCGCAGATCGAGCCGTTCGATCGCCTGCAAAGCCGCGTAAAAACCGGGCGATTCCACCGCCACGCAATCGCCCGGACGCGTGACGGCCATCAGACAAAGATTGAGCGCTTCGAGCGCGCCGTTGGTCACGACGATTTCATTCATCGGCTGGGCGATGCCGATGCCCATATAACGCAGCGCGATCTGCTGGCGCAGCGCCTCGTTGCCGGGCGGCAGATCGACCACCGTGCTCCACGCATGCAGATGACGCGCCGCCGTGCCGAGCGATTTCGCGAGACGTTCGAGCGGAAAGAGTTGCGGCGAGGGGAACGCGGAACCGAGCGGCACGATATCGGGCTCGCGCGCGGCGTCGAGCACTGAAAACACGAGATCGCTGATATCGACCTTGCCAGCCGTGGCAAGCGATACACGTTCAGCCGTTGGGGACGACACGCTCGCACCAGGCGCCACGTAATAGCCGGAGCGCTCCTGCGCGCGCACAAGCCCCCATTCTTCGAGCAGATAATACGCACGCGTGGCGGTGGCCTGGCTCACGTTATGTTGCGCGATCACGTGGCGCAAGGAAGGCATGCGCGCGCCCACGGGAATGCTGCCGGAGCGGATCTCTTCGGCCATGGTGTGCGCGAGGGTTTCGTATCGATGCATCGGGGTGGCAGGCGCGCGGCGATCAGGTCGAAAACTCTGCATCCTACGATGATGCGCACGAATCTGCTACGGAATCCTCATGTCCGGATCATGTCTGCATGCGGCATTTTGCGCGCTGCTGCGATGGGCTCGCGCGCAACTGCTTCTATACGCTGCATCGGCCGGATTGAATAATTGCATCAGTGCCCGACGCTGCTTACATCCAGATCTGTCGACATCGGGCATCAGGATTACTGCGCGAGTGCCTGGGTCATCACCCCTTAAAACCCGCAGAGCTTGCAGCTCGTTTTTTGCCTGTAGCGTGGCAAGCACTCAGCCCCGGCGTGTCGACGCGCCGGGGCTTTTTTACGCTTTAAAACAAGCGAATCACGACGCCGAGAGCTTCACCGACACGCCCGTGTTCGTGTACACCGGCGTGGCCTTGAAACCATCGACATTGATGGTCGTGAACTGCTTCGCACCGCCGCTGCCGTCGATCAGGTCGAGCGTGTCGCCGGCCTTCGGCGTATAGCCGTTCACGAACGAAACGTGCAGCGTGCCGCCCGCGATCGTGAGCTGGCCGCCCACGCGCAGACGCCCGCCGCCGTTGCCGTCGAGCGCGAGTTGCAGCGTCGTGCCGGCGAGCTGCGTGTACTTGCCCGTGACCGTCACCGGCGTGGCGCTCGCTGCGATTGCGACGGCGCCGCCGCCCACATACACGTCGCCGCTGCCGAACGCGTTGGCCGAATCGGCTTCGAGCACGCCGCCCGTCACCTGCGAACCGCCGCTATACGTGTTGTTGCCCGCGAGCTTGAGCGTGCCGCTGCCTTGCAGCGTGAGCTTGCCCGAACCGGAGATATCGTTGCGCCACGTATCGGCTGCATTGAAGCCGCCCTTGGTGGCGTCCATCGACACCGTCACGCTGCCGTTGAACACGCCATAACCGTCGGCGGCGGCGAACATGTTCAGACGGCCCCAGCCTTCGTCGTCGTCCATGACGGGGTAGCCCGAAGCGATTTCGGTCGTCTTCAGCACGACGCGGCGCTGGTCGGCGCTCAGGTACGGGAAGCGCGTTTCGAGCAGCACTTCGGCGCCCTTGGGCACCACCGGCGGCGCTTCGGTCGATTCGATCTGCGAGAAGCCGAAGGTCATGCGGCGCGCGAATTCGGACTTGTTGGTCGCGTAGTCGGCGAAGCGGTCCGTCGTGGTCGTGCCCGAATGCGCGTAGGTGGCGAAGTTCGTCGCGCTCGTGCTGGTCAATTGCATGAGCGTGTCGTGCGCTTGCGTGTAGGCCGCGCTCTTGAGCGTGGCGTTGGCCGGATCGTAGAGATTCGCCGCCGTGGCCGCGAGCGCGAACATCCGCCCGCCGATCACGTCGAGCGGCGAATGCATGCCCGCGAGAATGCGGTTTTCGCCGAGTTCGAGACCGCGGCTGGCCATTTCCTGGAAGCGCTCGGGCACGAGGTACGCCATCGTCATGGCGTCGCGCATCGCTTCGGCTTCGTGACCGCTGATAAAGCCGCCGTCGGTTGCGGGCGTCGTGCTGATCGCCGGGACGAGCGTCGGATCGACCACCACGCTGCTGCTCCAGCGGAACGGGCGCGCGTATTTGTAGAAGCGCTTGGCCGGTTCCGTCGACGCGTTGTTGCCCATCGTGCTGAGCAGATCGACGACCTTGCCGAAGCTCGTGTTGGTCGTGCTGCCCACGCCGATGTTGTTGCCCGAATCGTTGTAGAGCGTCGTGGTGGCGTCGCCCGGAATCGAGGTGATGCTGGTGGTCTGCTGCGCGGCCGTGCGCCAGACGGTGGTGAGCGGACCCATGCCGTCGGTCACGCTATAGCCCTTGCCGCGGCGGTCGTCGTAATAGGCCGCGTCGGCTTGCGTCTGCGTGCGGTTCGTCGTGGCGGTGACCACGTATTGCACGTTCGCGCCGAGCACCGTGCTGTTCAGGATCGCGCCGCCGGGCGTGCCGTCGTTGGGGACGCCGGTCCACGTCGATTGCGTGACGGCCGGGAACGAGCCGTTCGCGGTGGCGGACACGCCCGCATCCACGAGCAGCGTGAGCGGCTGCCAGAGGTCGAGAAAACGCGCGCCCACGCGCACGCCGGCGTTGGTGGCGAGCGTGGCGTAACGGGCGTCGCCGCGCTGGTTGGTGGCGATGTTATCGACGAAAGCGGGGACGGCGGGAATGGCCGCGCTATCGACGAAACCCGGGTCGGCGGGCGGGTTCGGCGTGGCCGCCGTGGTCGAATTGTTGTTGTTGCCGCCACCGCAGGCGGCCAGCGCGGCAACGCTGGAAAGCACCGCGAGGCGCAGCGGAAAACGGGTGCGTGAAGCGAACATGCAAGGGGCTCCGTCGTCGTGAGAGCTCGCGAACGAGCGTTAGAAAACTGAAATCACGGCGGCGGATTATGGTTACAAACGATTACTCCCCAATTACGAATTTATTACTCACATGTTAAATAGCGGAAGTTTTGAAAGTTTTAGCCAGAGGATTCGCTCGACGCTTTTGACGTCTTTCTGCCACGCGGGGCGGCTTGTGCGGCAGTTTCGGGCGTGACCTGAGGGGACAAGCGGGGTGAAACCATTTGCCGGCCCCGATGGCGGATTTCCTTACTGAATTCGAGGCAGGTCTGCGTCATGAGATCGGTGGATCGATACACCATATAGACGTCGTAATCCGGCAGATCGTCGCGGATCGGCAGTGGCTTGAGCGCTTCGGGATCGAGTTTGAGCGGGCCAGTGCCGCCATAAAACACGAAATCCGACCACACGCTGATGAGATCCGTTTTGGTGGCCAGTTGCAGACCCAGCAGGTTGGAGCCGCTTTGCACCACCTTGCGCGGCATCTCCAGCCGGTGCAGGCGCATGAGGCTGGCAAGCGGGCTGCCGGGATCGTCAAGCGGATCGAGCGTGAGCCATTCCGCCTCGGCCAGCGCGCGGATGCGCGTGGTGCGGCCCAGCGGATGACCGGGACGCGCCGCCACGATCATGCCCACCGAAAACAAGGGCTCCCACTGGAACGCGGCCGTGCCTGGCCCGCTGTTGGTGGAAATCAGGCCGAGATCCAGATGCCCTTCGCGCAGGCCTTCCTGAATCTGTTGCGGACGCAACTCATAGGCGCGGATCGTCACGGCCGGAAAACGCGTACGGAATGCCGCAATGGCTTCGGGCAGCGGGCCGCTCGATGCGACGGCGGAAAAACCGATATTCAGTTGCGCTTCGGCGTGACCGCGCATCGATTCGATATCTTCCAGCGCGTGCCGCAATTCATGCTCGACGACGCTCGCGCGCTTGACGAGCGCGCGCCCGTAATTCGTGAGGCTCACGCCGCGCACGGAACGGGAGATCAAGGTGACGCCCAGTTCGCGCTCGAGTTCGGCGACCGCTTTGGACAGCGCGGGCTGCGAGACGTGCAGGCTGCGCGACGCCTCATGCATGCTGCCGTGCTGCGCGAGGGCGAGCAGCACGCGCAACTGGTGGAGTTTCATCGGATGGGGTCCTTGGGGGCGGATTGCGGATGAAGCCGGGTGATTTTACCGGCGGCGCGGCGCAATGCGGGCGGCGTCAAAAACCCATTCTGCTTCCCAATCTTCATTGCGCCCGACCAGCGCGGGTTTTCCCCATATCGCATGCGGCTTGCCGATTTGTGCTGCCGTTCGGCGTTTTTGGCCTTCTACATTGCCACTGAGCGCGACGCAGCGCCGACGCTTTATCTGCCGGAGTCCCGCATGGTCGTCACGGCCATGCCGTGGACATTCACTCACGACCATACGATTCAAAACGACGATGAACAATAAAATGACCGGCAAAGCATTAGCAATCCTGATTATGGGGATCTCGGGCGGCGCGTGGGCGCAAAGCAGTGTCACGCTGTACGGCACCGTGGATGCCGGCCTCGTCTACTCGACCAACCAGCAGACGACCAGCGCCGATGGCTCGGTGCACGGCGGCCACGCAGTGCAGATGAGCGGCGGCAACCTCGTGCCTTCGCGCTGGGGTTTGATGGGCAGCGAAGACCTGGGCGGCGGTCTGAAAGCGAGCTTCGACCTCGAAAACCAGTTCCTGACCGGCACCGGCGCAATGCTGCAAAGCGGCTCGCTGTTCAACCGGCAGGCGTGGGTCGGCCTGGGCGACGCGCGCTACGGCACGCTCACCGCAGGCCGCCAATACGATTCGTATTCGGATTTTCTGGGCGTCTACGCGTCCAGCAATAACTGGGCGACCTTGTACGGTTCGCATTTCGGCGATATCGACAACTTGAATGAAGCCTTCAATTTCAATAACGCGCTCAAATTCACCAGCGCGAATTTTGGCGGCTTTACGTTCGGCGGCACGTTCAGTTTTGGCGGTCAGGCGGGAGACTTTGCCACGAAACGCGGCTATGCGCTGGCGGCGGCCTTCAATCAAGGGCCGTTCTCGCTGAGCGCAGGTTATCTGTCGTTGAACCAGCCGCTCGATGCGGCGCTGGGCGGCGCGAGCGGTTATATTGGCGATCTGGCCTGTTCCAATGCGGATGCCTCCTATTGCCAGCTGCAGAATGCGTCGTCGATGAAAGCGTGGGGCGTGGGCGGCTCGGTCGTGATCGATAAAACTACGCTGGCGGCGGTCTATACGCATACTCGCCTGGAAAACAGTCAGTATTTCGCCAGCAGCGCGAATCCATCCGGTTCCGATGTTTCATTCGATATCGCCGAACTCAATGCCGTGTACACGGTCACGCCCGCATGGACGGTGGCTGCGGCCTATATCTTCAACAACGCGAAGGTCAGCGGCGGAAGTTCGACGCGCATTCATCAGATCAACCTCGGCACGAACTATTCGCTCTCGAAACAGACCGCGCTTTATGCGGTGGCGATTGCGCAAAAGTCGTCGGGAGCGGGGCTGGGCATCGATCCGCAGACGGGCGCGAGCACCAATTACGCGCAGATTCCGAATCTCGTGAATAGCAATTCCGACCGGCAACTGGCGGTCATGGCCGGCATTCGGGTGAATTTTTAAGGAAGTCGGGCGGGCGTCCTGATTATCCCTGGGACGCTTCAGCTTGCCAATCTGTGCTGACGCTCCCCGTTTTTGGGCACTTACAGTCGTTTAAACCCGAACGGAGAGCAGCACGATGTACAGCATCAAAGCCGGCGAAAGCGTGCCGGATATGGAAGCACTGGGCACAGTCGCCGACCTCGGCGCGACGATTCTGGAAGGCGAACTCAAGGTCTTCGGCCTGCTCACACACGGCTCGCCCACTTCGCCGGTCAGTGCCGGTTGGTTTGGCTGCACGCAAGGCCGCTTCGACATGGTCTATCCGTTCACGGAGCAGGCGATTGTCGTAGCGGGCGAAGTCACGCTGCGCAATGGTCTGACCGGCGAATCGATGCGTTACGGCCCGGGCGATAGCTGGTTCGTGCAAAAGGGCACGCCGGTGAGCTGGGAGATTCATACCGAACGCTTCGTCAAACACTATTTTGCGGTGGCCTGAGGTTTTATTGCCGAGGGCGGCCGCAGGTTGGACGGGAAGCCGCGCAGCGGCGCTGCCCGATTAATGACACACGTTTTGACGGTGCAATGCGCCAGCAGGATTTACGATGCACACAGATGAAACTGCGACGTACTACACGGCGACCCGGAAATACGAATTGAGTTTTCCCTCGCTGGAAAACGATATTCAGGCCGAGGTTGTGATTATCGGCGGCGGATTTTCGGGCATTCATACCGCGCTGGAACTCGCCGAACAGGGCGTGACCGATACGGTGGTGCTCGAAGCGCGTTACCTGGGTTTTGGCGGCACCGGGCGCAATGGTGGCCAGGTGATGGCCGGTATCGGCCACGATCTCGACGCTATCAAACAGGACGTGGGCGAGGAGGGCTTGCGCACGATCTTCGCGCTCAGCGATCTGGGCCCGCAGATCATGCGCGAGCGTATCGAGCGCTACAACATCGACGCCGATTTTTGCAGCGGTTACGGCTATTTGGCCTATAACGCGCGCCAGGCAAAAACGCTGCGTAGCTGGGAGAAAGATTTCAAGTCGCTGGGCAGCCCGCACGAGATTCGCTATGTGGAAGGCGCGGACGTCAAAGGACTGATTGGATCGGATGTCTATCACGCCGGTCTGCTGCATATGGGCGGCGGTCATGTGCATTCGCTGAATCTGCTGCTGGGCGAGGCCAAGGCTGTTTCCGAAATCTATGGCGTGCGTATCTTCGAATACAGCCCGGCGCTGCAGATTACCTACGGCGACACGATCCACGTGCGCACCGCAAAAGGCAGCGTGCGCGCGAAGAAGATCGTCTGGGCCTGCGATGGCTTCAATAACGGCATCGAGCCGGAATTGCACAAAAGCACCATCAACGTCTACGCCTATAACTCGATGACCGAGCCGTTGAGCGACGAACTGATCGAACGTATCAGCCCGATTCGCGGCGCGTATAGCGATATTCGTCCGGTGATCAATTATTACCGCGTGACGAACGAAAACCGCTTGCTGTTTGGCTCTTCCACGTCGCTGGTCGAGCATATTCCAACCGATCTCAAGGAATGGAATCGCAAGCTGATGCTCGAAGTTTTTCCGTACCTTCAGGACGTCAAGATCGATCTGGCGTGGGGCGGGCCGATGGCATCGACGCTCAATCTGTTCCCGCAGATCGGCACGCTGCCGGACAGGCCGAATGCATATTTCGTGCAGGGCTATTCGGGCTTTGGCGTCACGCCCAGCCAGATCATCTGCAAGATTTTGTCCGAAGGCATTCTGGGCGGATCGGATCGTTACCGGCTCGTGAGTTCGATTCCGCGCGCCAGCATTCGCGGCAAGGATCAATATCGCGCGCTACTGGTCACGCTCGGCAAGGTGATGCACCAGACGTCGGGTTACTGGCACGGCCGCCGCTGAGCGCTGCTACTTTTATTTATTCACACGGAGTTTTCAAACGTGAGTCTCACCGCAATCCAGCAAGGCATTCAACTTTCCGACCTCGACGCATGGGGCAAACTGAGCGACCTCGGCGCGCAGATCCTCGAAGGCGGCGAGATTGGCGCTTTCGGCAAAATGACGCACGGCGCGCCCACCGACGCTATTTCGGCCGCTTATTTCGGCACGAATCAGGGCAAGTTCCGTCTGGTCTATCCGTTCTCGGAACAGGCGACCGTGGTGCAGGGCGAAGTGCGTCTGACCGACGAATCGAGCGGCGAAACGCGCACGTATAAGGCCGGCGATTCGTGGTTCGTGACCAAGGGCACCTCGACGGTCTGGGAAGTGATTTCCGATGGTTTCGTGAAGCATTATCTGGCTTTTGCCTGATTTTTCCTGGTACGCGATCACAGGAAAAGCGGCGAGGCGTAGCGCGGGAGAATGGCGATGGAGTTCAGGATTCGGGCGTTGTCCGATGTGCACGATCATTCGTCCGCGGTGAACGGGTGGGAGCAGGTCTATAGCCAGCTCACGCCTGGGCGCTTCGAGAGTGTCGTCATGCAGGCGCAGGCGGCGGACTTTCTTTTCTTTCGCGAATCGACCAATCGAAGCGTGGCGCAATCGGGCATTGCGCCACGCGGTTTTGCGTCGATTGCGTTGCCGTTGCAGCGGCCGGTTTCCGGCACATTCCAGGGCTGCAGGCTCGATGGTTACGCGCTCTGGTTGTTGGGACCGGGCGAGGATTTCCGTTTTTATACGCCAGAGACGATGTATTACCTCGGCGCAAGTATTCCCGCCGATGAAATGCGCGCGCTGGCGCAGTGCGTGCTCGGCGATGGCGCCGCTGCGCTGCTCGGTCGCAATCTGCTGCCGGTCGATACGGATGCGGGTGAGCGCGTTGGCATAGAGTTGTCGCGCTTTCTCGATGCGTTCCGGCAGCAGCCGGAAGCATTTGCGAATCCCGTGGCGAGCAAGCGCTTTCGCGATGAAATTCTCAGCATGCTGCTGGAGCTTTTCAATCCCGAGTATGCGCAAAAGCGCGACTTGACGCATGCGACTTACGCCGAGATCGTCTCGCGCAGCGAACGTATTCTGCAACAGCGTGCCGACGAACCGCAGACGGTGCTGGATTTATGCGTGGCGCTGCGCTGCAGCCGCCGCACGCTGCAAACGAGTTTTCAGCGTGTTGCCAATGTCTCGCCGGTGGAGTATCTGCGCTCGGTGCGGCTCAATGCGGTGCGACGGTTATTGCGCTCGACGAGTCAGGATGAGTTGATGGTTGGCGATGCCGCCGCGCAATGGGGCTTTACGCATCCGAGTTATTTTGCGCGGGAATATCGCGGGCTGTTTGGCGAGTTGCCATCGCAGACGTTGCGGAGAGCGTGAAGATCGAAGAGACGTTGAACATCCTTTGATCTTTCGATCATCCGTCAACCGCTTTAAAAAGCCGGTTCTTCTGCAACATCTGTTCGTCGATTGCATCGGCATCGCCTTGTATTGCTCGCTCCGTGGCGTGCTCCTCCAGCGCGGGGCCGGTATAGCGCCCACGCGGGCGAATCACTTTCCCCACGCGCAATTGCTCGATGCAATGCGCCAATAGTCCGATGCAGCGCGCTGTCGCAAACAAGGCAAACGCAGCGTCGCGAGGCAGATTCAATTGCGCGGCGAGCGCCGCGAGCGCAACGTCGATATTGGGTTTCAGACCCGTGAGTTTTTCCACTTTGGCGATAAACGCAGCGAGTTCGCCTGGCGGCTCGATGGCGTCGAGTAATGCCGTGGCGCGCGGATCGCCGTCCGGGTAAAGATGATGCCCAAAGCCGGGAATGGGAATCGCCGATTGCAGATGATGCGTGACGACGTGCTCGGCGCCCAAGCGGTTCACATCGTCGAATACGGCGCGCACACGCCCGGAAGCATCGCCATGCAGCGGCCCGGAAAACGTCGATAAACCCGTCAACAGACAGCCCGGCAGCGACGCGCCCGTGGAGGCCGTGATACGCGCGGCAAACGCCGAACTCGTGATCTCGTGATCCGCGACCAGCACCATCGCCTTGCGAATGAGTGCCGCGCCATCGGCCTTTTGACCCCAGCCGAGCGCGAGTCTTTCGTGTAGCGGCGTGCCCGCGTTGTCGCTGCGCGCGCCGAATGCCTGCGCGACGGTGGCGACCAGTTGACCGGCTTCGACATGCAGCGCAGCATCCGTGCGTCCGAGCGTGGAATGGCCATTGGCCGTGAGCGCCGCGAGCGATGTGAAGGCGCATTGCCTTCCGCGCGTCTCGCCGTGAAGCGCCAGATCGGCGGATTCGAAGGGAAAGACAATCGGTGGGCGGGCATTCCACAGCAGCGTGGCGACGTCTTCCAGCGTGGCGTGTTCCGCGAGGCGGATCGTGTCGCGCCCGCGATAGTAGGGCCGTCCCTTCGCGAACGTGGTAATACCGCTATAAATGCAGGGCTCCGAGCCGAATATCGTGCCGGCGGCCAGCGCCTCGCGTTTGCGGCCCACCTGTTTTTTGCGGCACAGACGCGCGACATCGTCGGCGCGATAGAGACTTTTACGCGGATCATGCGGATCGGGCATCACCGCGATATTCCCGCGGCTTGCATAGGCATAAACCGTCTGTGCCTGCACGCCGAGTTGCCGGGCGGCTTCGGCCAGAGTGATCCAGTTTCGCATGGGAGTACGCGCGGCGATGAAGGAGGAAAGGCCGTGCGTCGCGCCCGGCCTGGCTCCATCTTGACGGCTTTTCACTGAAAAGTCATCTCCGCGGGGCGGCGTTCGAGGACTTCGATCAGCACCTCGCCTGGCGCACGGACGAAGCATGCGCGCACTCCGGGCCGGATTTGCCGGATCGGTTCGACAATCTGCGCTTCGCAACGCGTGAGATGGGCGAAGGCCGCGTCGAGATCATCCACGGTTACGCCGAAATGATCGATACCTTCGCGCTTCATGGGGGTGTCGTGAGATGCCGCCTGTGCGAGCGGTGTGATGAACAGATTGATATTGCCGATGCGCAGATCCACGCGCCCGGGACGCCGCACTATTTCGGCATTCAGGCAACGGGCAAACCACGCTGCCGTATTTTCTGCATCGGTCGAACAGAGTTGCAGGTGGTCCCATCTGAATTCGATCATGATTTATCCGCTTGGCGATGGTTTAGAGTTCGATTCGCGACAATTTGCCGAGGAAAACGGAATACGAAAGCGTGCCGATCAGGCAGATCGCGCCCATCAGATTCAGTGCCCAATAAAAGTGACCGGTGTGCTGCGTGATATAGCCAATCATGAGCGGCGTGGTGACGCCCGCAATATTGGCGGCGAGACTCGTAATGCTGCTGGTCAGGCCCACATACTGGCGCGGCGCGATTTCCGCCACTGCGGCCCACGACATCGAACCCACGCCTTGAGCGAAGAAGGCAATCGTCAGAATGGCAATCACTAACTCATTCGATTCGACGAAATTGACCAGCACAATCGATGCACCCAGCAGCGTCCCGACGATGAGCGGGGCTTTGCGCGCGGTGGAAACCGATACGCCGCGCCGGATGAAAAAGTCCGAGAAAAACCCCGCGCTAAGAATACCGATCGTCGCGCCGAGAAACGGCATCGCCTGAAAAATGCCGACCTTGATCATCGACATATGGCGTGCCTCGATCAGATAAGTCATAAACCAGGTCGTGAAGAAAACTAGCAAGGTGTTATTGCAGAACTTGCCGAGACAGATAGCGAGAATCTGCCGATAGCCGAGTAGTTTGAGCGCCATGCGCCAGTTGAATTTGTCGCGCGGTTTGCGCGCGGCGGGCGGCACACCTTCGTTAATGTGCTGCAATTCGGCGGCATTCACGGCGCGATGTTTGAAGGGATCGCGATACGTGCGATACCAGAGCACGCTAAAGAGAATGCCGAATGCGCCCGTCACGAAGAATACCGAGCGCCACCCATACATCGACGAAATCCACAGCAGCAAGCCCGTGAAAAGCGGTGTGCCGATGTATTGCCCCATGACATAGACACTGGTGGCAAAGCCGCGCTCCTGAACCGGAAACCACAACGTCACGGCACGCGTATTCGAAGGAAAGGCCGGTGTTTCGAGCGCGCCCATCGCAAGACGCGAGCCTAGCAGCATGTGATAGCCATTCGCGAAACCTTGCGTGAGGGTGGCGAACGACCAGCCCACCAGAGAAAGCGCATAGGCGATGCGCGAACCCAGCACATCGGTGAGCACACCGCCCGGCACGAGCGCAATCGAGTAGGCCAGACCGAATGCCGCGAATAGTTCGCCCATCTGCATCTTGTTGAGGCCGAGATCCTTCGATAACGACGGCGCAACGATGCCAAGCGCAGAGCGATCGACGTAATTGAGTATGGTCGCGACCAGCAGCATCGACAGCACGGCATAGCGGACTTTCGTGCGTTTCGCGCTATGCGCATAAGCCGGAGTGCCCGCCGGCAACGGTTGTTCCTCTGCGTATTTCATCGGTGTCTCCATGTCTTGGGCGGTTTTTATTCTTTTGTGATCCGCTGATGCGGACTATCCGCGGCCGACGAACGGCATGGTGGTGGCCATAATGGTCATGTCCAGAATATTGGCTTCGAGCGGCAACATCGCCATATGCACGACCGCATTCGCCACATGCGCGACATCCATGCGCGCTTCGGGCGCCATGCGGCCGTCGGCCTGCAGCACGCCTTGGTTCATACGCTCCGTGAGCGGCGTGGCCGCATTGCCGATATCGATCTGCCCACAGGCAATGTTGAATGCGCGCCCGTCCAGCGCAATCGAGCGCGTAATGCCCGTAACGGCGTGTTTGGTCGCCGAATAGGCAATCGTATTGGGACGCGGCGAATGCGCCGAAATCGAACCGTTATTGATGATCCGGCCGCCCTGCGGCGATTGCGTCTTCATTTGCCGATACGCCGCGCGTGCGCAGAGAAACACGCCCGTGAGGTTGGTAGCGACCACGTCGTTCCAGAGATCGAGTTCGTAGTCTTCGAGCGGCACCGCGCCTGCGTTGCGGCCCGCATTGTTGAACAGTACATCCAGGCGGCCGAAGGTCTCGGCGATCTGCGCAAATGCCTTGTCGACGGAGGCGGCGTCCGTTACATCGGCGGGGAAAGGTTGTGCCTCGCCATTCATCAGGCCGATGGCTTCTTTCGTTTCCAGCAACGGCTCGATTCGGCGCCCAATGAGCGCGAGCCTGAACCCGGCTTGGGCCAGCGCAATGGCCGCGGCACGGCCGATACCGGAACCCGCGCCGGTGACTGCTGCAATTGGCTTCGATGCAGACATTTCCCGTCCTCATGTCGATTCGGTTGAACACGGAAAAAGAATTGCACTCGCGCAACACGCCGAGCAATCTTGATTGGTTGAATCAACATGAAAGGTCTTTACTGCAGGGGCGCCCATCAGGGATTGTCCCGATGCAGTGCGGGAGCGGAGGAGGGCGCGACAGGCGCAACGGCAGACCAGGGAATACGCGAATTTCGAATACGCGAATTTCGCCCATCAATTAAGGGCCAAAACTCAATGGCAGAGCACGCCAGGACAAGCAAGGAATAAGTTGATTGATCGAATCAAGATTGACGCGCTGGCATGCGTCTTCGTAGTCTCTCCCCGTCTCTCGACCAAAGGAAAGCACCATGCCGGACAATCACCGCACCAGGCTCCTCATCGCACGCAAGGTTCCCACTGCCGTTGCCCAGAGAGCAGAAACTGAATTCCACGCTTACGTGACCGACGCCGATATGGACGCCTGGTCCGTGGTCGACTTTTGCACGAAGCACGCTTTGCCGGCGGTGCTGATCGGCAAAAAATCCGGGCTGCAGGCCGAACACATTGCAGCACTGCCGCCAGGCCTGAAGATCATTGCGAACGCCAGTGCAGGCGTCGATCATATGGATGTCGCGGCGGCGCGCGAGCGCGGTATCGTCGTGACTAACGCGCCCGACGCGCTAACCGAATGCACCGCCGATTTCACATTGCTGCTCATGCTCGCTGCGTGCCGTCGCGCGGCGGAATATGAGCGCATCATGCGGGCAGGTTGGGGCAAATCGTTCGGCATGACCGATATGCTCGGCACGCGATTGAATGGCAAGACGCTGGGTATCGTCGGCTTTGGGCGCATTGGCCGCGCCGTTGCGCGGCGCGCGCAGGGTTTTGGCATGCGTGTGATTTACACCGATATCCAGCGCGCAGCGCCTGCCGTTGAAAATGGCGCAGCGTTCTACGAGAGCCTCGAAGCGATGCTGCCGCACAGCCAGGTGTTGACGCTGCACGTGCCGGGCGGCGGTCTGCCTGTCATGACCGGCAAGGAATTCGGACTCCTGCCGAAAGGTGCCGTATTCGTGAACGCTGCGCGTGGGGCACTCGTGGATGAAGATGCGCTGTATGCAGCGTTGACATCCGGGCAACTCTTTGGCGCGGGGCTGGATGTCTATCGCAACGAGCCGAATGTGGACCCGCGTTTCGCCAGCCTCGACAACGTATTTCTCACTCCGCATATGGCGAGCGCCACGATCGAAACGCGCGATCAGATGGGCTTCACGGCGCTAGATAATATTGCTGCGGTGCTCAAGGGTGAGGCAGCGTTGAATCCGGTTTGAATGGGTGGGGCGATCAGCGCTCACCCTGCACACAGCCGCATCAACTCTCGAATTCATTCGATATTAAGCGCGCTACCTGCTGCCTATCCTGCTACCTGTCTCGCAAGAAAGTGAAAAGGAGCAGGTAATGGTCACGACGTTCAAGACCTGGATTGGAACGCAGAGCGCGCGCGGCGATGCAGTGGGCCGCCTCGCGCACGTCATCAACGCGGATATCGGTGCGCCCGAAGGGCTCTGGAAGGCGAACTGGCTGGATCATCTGGCGCTGCGCAAGGCCGGACCTGGTGCGACGGCAGCGTTTGAACAAGCGTGGGAAGAATACTCGCTCGCGTTTCTGGACAAGTATCGCTAGCCGGCATGCTCTGCGCGATAACCTTCGCGCAGAGCATGGGCAAACGCTAAAACGCTATCAGACGACCTTGAACACACCCACGGCGTCGCGCAATGCGTCGGCCTGCTCGGTCAGCGACATCGCCGCCGCCGCGGCTTCCTCGACCAGCGCCGCGTTCTGCTGCGAAACCTGATCCATCTGCGAGACGGCGAGATTGACCTGTTCGATGCCGTCGCGCTGCTCCTCTGAAGCGTTGGCAATTTCGGTGATGATGGTGTTCACGCGGGTGATCGAATCGCCGATCTCGCTCATCGTCACGCCTGCCGAGCGCACATATTGCGCGCCGGACGCCACGTGTTCCACCGATTCGCCAATCAAGGTCTTGATCTCTTTCGCGGCCGCCGCCGAACGCTGCGCCAGCGAACGCACTTCGCCTGCCACGACCGCAAAACCACGACCTTCTTCGCCGGCGCGCGCCGCTTCAACGGCGGCATTGAGCGCGAGAATATTGGTCTGGAACGCGATGCCTTCGATAATGCCGGTGATTTCCGCGATCTTTTGCGAACTGCGGTCGATGCGATCCATCGTCTGCACCGCATCGCCGACGACCAGCGTACCGCGTCCGACCACTTCCTGCGCGCTGCCCGCAAGCGACTGCGCCGTGCGCGCGTGTTCGGTGTTCTGCTTCACCGTCGCCGTCAATTGTTCCATGCTGGCAGCGGTTTCCTGCAGCGATGCGGCCTGTTCTTCGGTGCGTTGCGAAAGATCATCGTTACCGGCGGCGATCTGGCGCGTGGCGGTCGCGATCGATTCCGAACTGTGCGTGACCTTGCGCACCGTACGCGCGAGTTCTTCCTGCATCACTTGCAGACCGGCAACCAACTGGCCCATTTCATCCTGCGAGCGTACTTCCAGACGCGCGCTCAGATCGCCGGCCGCGATGCGCTGCAGCGCGCCAAGCACGTTGGCCAGCGGCACCGCAATCGCGCGATGCAGGCCGATTGCACAGACCATCGCCACAGCCATTCCGATCACGATCAGCGCGATGCTGCCCACGCGCAACGCCGCATAGAAGTCCGTCGCGCCATCGAATGTCTGCTGGCCTCGCGCCTTTTGCGATTGTTCCAGCGCCGCCGACGCCTTCGTGAGCGCCACCGATAACGGCGGAATGCGCTTCATCGCAATGTCGTCCTGCGCCGCGCGATCCCCTTGTTTAACCGCTGCCATCAGCGGCTGGATGCCTTGTTCGAGCATCGCGCCCAGGGCCGTTTGCACCTGATCGGCGAGCGCCTGTTCGTCGGCATCGTGCGGCAGTGCGCGATAGCTTTCCCACGCTTTGTGCGACGTGTCGAGATAGGTCTGCGCCTTGTCGAGCAGTTGCGGCACGTCCGGCGAATCGGGGTGCAACAGAATGCGGTCGAGCGTGGTGCGCGCGATCGTCAGATTGAGATTCGATTTGCCGATGTCGATCGCGGCGGCAAGCTGATTCGAATAGGCGTAGCCAAGCGCCGCATTCGAATGCGACATGCCGACCAGACCGGCAACGCCGGCCGCGACGATCAATGCGGCCAGAACGCCGACTGCAATGCGCAGCCGGACGGAAATAGAGAGTCGGGCAAACACGCGGTTAGCTCCAGGCACCCTTATGGGGCGACGTTTATCGAATATTTGGATGGGTGGTCTTGAACGCACG
Organism: Paraburkholderia sp. J69-1; assembly: GCF_905220255.1. NCBI lineage: Bacteria > Pseudomonadati > Pseudomonadota > Betaproteobacteria > Burkholderiales > Burkholderiaceae > Paraburkholderia > Paraburkholderia sp. J69-1. The sequence goes on from NZ_CAJMZG010000013.1 coordinate 93,547, forward strand.
CGTGGGCTGCGGGCGCGCGCTCTAGTGGTTAACGACAGGTGGCGGGGGAACTGAAGGCGTGAGTAAAGAAAGCGGAAATTGGGACTATTCCTCAGTCAAATACCCCATCGATTCCATCCAGTTATCACGATGAAAATTTCTCACTTCTTTCAAAAACCCACCAGGCCTGAATATCGATTTGCGCCTGGCCGTTGGCGCATTTCAACTCGCACGAACGCGACGATCAACCTTGCCCGCGGAGATCCGCCATGAATGACGTTACGCTCGGCGCTGCCGCCGCCGTCCCCACGCCGGCGCGCCAGAGCCAGTTTCGCCTGATCGCCGCCTGTTCGATCGGCAATGCGCTCGAAATGTACGACTTCACCGTCTACAGTTTTTTTGCCCTCCTGATCGGCCACCTCTTTTTCCCCACGGATAGCCCCTACGGTTCGCTGCTGCTCGCGGTGGCGACATTCGGCATTGGCTTTGTCATGCGTCCGCTGGGCGGCCTCGTGATCGGCAGCTACGCTGACCGGCGCGGGCGCAAGGCAGCCATGACGCTCACCATCGCGCTGATGGTGGGCGGCACGCTCTGCATCGCCTTTGCGCCTACCTATCAGCAGGCGGGCGTGGTGGGTTCGCTCGTGCTGCTCGCGGGCCGTCTTTTGCAGGGCTTTTCGTTGGGCGGCGAAATTGGCGCCTCGACGTCCATGCTGATGGAATCGGGCTCGGTCGCGCAGCGCGGCTTTCGCGTGAGCTGGCAACTGGGCAGCCAGGGCATTTCGGCGCTGCTGGGTGCGCTCACGGGCGCCACGCTTTACGCAACGCTCACGCCCGCCGCGCTGGAAAGCTGGGGCTGGCGCCTGCCGTTTCTCGGCGGCCTGCTGATTGCACCGGTGGGTCTGTATATCCGCTCGAAACTCGACGAAACGCACGAAGCCGAACCCGATGCCCCCAGCCCGCTCGGCACGCTGATGCGCGAGCACGGCGACAAGGTGATCAAGGGCATTCTCGCGGTCACGGCGGGCACCGTCGGCATGTATCTGGTGGTGTTTTTCATGCCCACTTACATGATTCGCGTGCTCAAGATGCCGCCTTCGCTGTCGCTGCTTTCGGGCTGCGCAACGGGCATCACCATGCTGATCGCCTCGCTGGTCTCCGGCCGTCTTGCCGATCGCCTCGCGCAGCGCAAGCCGCTCGTCATGGGCGCGATCGTGTTCAATCTGCTGGCCGTGGTGCCCGCGTTCTGGCTGATGGCGCACTATCCGAGCGTGCCGCTCGTGCTGCTGCTTTCGGTGATTCTGACCGCTGCTTCGAATCTCGGCTCCACGCCGATGCTGCTCGTGCTGATGGAAATGCTGCCCACGTCGGTGCGCGCCAGTGGACTTTCGGTGATCTACAGCGTGGGCGTGACGGTATTCGGCGGCAGCTCGCAATTCATTGTCACCTGGTTGATCGCGAAGACCGGTAATCCGCTTGCGCCTGCCTTGTATATGGTTGCGTGCGGGCTGGTGACGCTGTGTGCGGTGGGGAGCATTCGCGAACGCCGCATCAGTTGAACCGGTTTCGATTGCAGGTGAGATGCCATAAAGCTGTATCGCCACGAGACGCTCAGGAGGAAACACAAAGATGAAACGCGAAAATACGCTTACGCCGTTCCAGTTGTTGCCCACGCTGTTGCCGGAAATCGAAATCGACGCTGAAGAGTTCGTCGGGATTCGTCGCCAGATTCATTCGCAGCCCGAACTAGGATTCGAAGTGGGCGCGACGGCGAAGCTCGTTGCCATGCTGCTGGAAAAATGGGGCTATGAAGTGCATACGGGCGTGGGCCGTAGCGGCGTGGTTGGCCAGTTGAAGGTGGGCGCGGGCACGCGCCGTCTGGGTATTCGCGCCGATATGGACGCGCTGCCTATCGTCGAAAACACCGGTCTGCCGTATGCCAGCCAGAACGCAGGCAAGATGCACGCGTGTGGTCACGACGGTCATACGGCGATTCTGCTCGCGGCAGCCAAGCGGCTCGCTCAGGCGCGCGATTTCAACGGCACGCTCAATCTCATCTTTCAGCCCGACGAGGAAAACCTCTGTGGCGCGAAGGCGATGATCGACGATGGTCTGTTCGAGCGCTTTCCGTGCGACGCCGTGTACGGTTTGCACAATATGCCGGGCGTGCCCGCCGGCACATTCCGCGTGCTGGAAGGATCGGTGAGTCTTTCTTCGGATGTGGCCGACGTCACGCTCAAAGGTGTGGGCGGTCACGGCGCCATGCCGCATCGCGTGAAAGATCCAATTGTTGCTGCTGCTGCAATCGTCACGGCCTTGCAGACTGTCGTTGCGCGCAATGTCGCTCCCGACGATACCGCCGTGGTCTCGGTCGGTTTCATCCGCGGCGGCGCCACGCATAACGTGATTCCAGAAACGGTGACATTGGGCCTGAACATTCGCGCAGCGCGCCCCGAAACGCGCGAACTGGTGGAGCAGCGCGTGCGCGACATCGTGGCGGTCACGGCGCAGGCGCATGGCGTGGAGGCGCAGATCGATTATCGTCAACTCACGCCGCCGATGGTGAACACGCCGCAGGAAACGTTGCTAGCGCAACAGGTTTGCGCGGAACTGGTGGGCGCGGAAAACGTCGTCGTGCAGGCGCCCAAGGGTTTGAACGGCAGCGAAGATTTTGCGTGGATGCTCAAGGCGGTCCCTGGCTGCTATCTGCTGCTGGGCAATGGCGAAGGGGAGTTTGGCGGCTGCATGGTGCACAACCCGGGCTACGATTTCAACGATCAGGTCTTGCCACTGGGCGCGGCGGCATGGGTGCGGCTCGCGCAACGATTCCTCGTGGAATAAAGGGCTTTCCGTACATCGCGCTAACAGCCTGCTTTCAGTAATATGCTGTATTGCACGAGGCGCGCCGACGCGGGGTAGTTAAGCTTCTCTTCAGGGAGGCTTCGCTAAGATCGGCGTGCCGTTTTCGTGTAATGGAGTGCCCCGCCATGAAGCCGCTGATCTTTGCCCAGCTACGCGCGGACCTTGTTGTTATCGCCATGACGGCGATGGTTATTCAGGCAGCGGTATTCGTAGCGATCGAATGGTTGCGCGTGCCACAGCATGTCTTCGCAACGCCTGGCTTTCGCTATGGCGTGATCGCAGCAGTCGCCGTGATGGTGCTGGTTTCGCGCTGGTTCGAACGCCGTGCCGCGCTCAATGCGGTGGCGTCGTAAGGCTTGTTACTTGTCAGGCCGCGCTGTTTTCCGCCGCGCTTTCCACATCGCTTGCGATGGCTTGCGTATGGCTTTCGCCGCTATCCACCAACCGGTCGACAAGACGGCGGCCTTCGCTGAATCCACCCATCAGCGCTTCTACCTCGGATGCAAAGACCTGCCCGGCCATGCGCTCGATGCGCAACGGGCCATGCAACGGCTGTGCATACGATTCATTCAAGTAAATCGTCAGGATAGCGACATAATCGGGCGCTGTGACGGGATTGTCCTGTGTGGACCAGGCGGGGCATTGGGCTTCGACGCTGACGTCGACGGCATGGCCGCGATGCTGATAAAGGCGTTTCATGACTGAGGCTGTGGGCGCCGCATCGGACGCGGCGTGTTGCGCATGCCTCGATTATGCGTGCGCGCAACTTAGGAAACGCTTAAGAAATGGGCCGACGCTTTTAAAAAAGCGCCGGCCCTTATTTCGTTCACACGTGATTACGCTGCCGCGTGCACGATCGGACTGGCCGTGCCGGGCGGCTGGCCGGTCTGGTGACGCGAACGGCCCGAACTCAGGTACGCGGCGATCGAATCCTGCGTGATCTCGCCGATATACGCGCCATCGGCATCGAGCACCGGCATCCACGAAGCGCTGAACTGATACATCTTCGAGAGCACCACACGCAGATTATCTTCAGCAGAAACGCTGGCCGGGAAGGGCGTCACACGATCGCCACAAACACCTTCCGTACCGCGTGCCGCCCGGCGCGTGACAAAGCCCAGTGCATGGCCCGAATCGTCCAGCACGGTCAGATAGCGCGTATCCGCTTCGTCCATCACTGCAAAGGCTTGCGCAAGCGGCGTGGTCACGCGTGCCGTTTCCGGCTGGGTGGCGGCGTCGCCGGCCTTCACCAGCAACAGGCGCTTGAGCGTGCTGTCCTGGCCGACGAACTGCGCGACGAACTCATCGCGCGGACGCGCCAGCAGCGTATCGGGATGGTCGTACTGCACGAGCTGGCCGCGACGGAACACGGCGATACGGTCGCCCAGTTTGATCGCTTCGTCGATATCGTGGCTCACCATGATCACGGTCTTCTTCAGTTGCCGCTGCATCTGGAAGAATTCGTTCTGGATGGTCTCGCGATTGATCGGGTCCACTGCGCCGAACGGTTCGTCCATCAGCAGCACAGGCGGATCGGCAGCGAGCGCGCGAATCACGCCAATACGCTGTTGCTGACCACCCGAAAGCTCACGCGGATAACGCTTCAGATACTGCTTCGGATCGAGCGCGACCATCGACATCAACTCTTTCGCGCGCTCCGCACAACGCTTTTTATCCCAACCTAGCAGACGCGGAACGACCGTGATGTTTTCTTCGATCGTCATGTTCGGGAACAGACCGATCTGCTGGATCACATAGCCAATATGGCGGCGCAGATCGACTTCGTTCAGACCCGTGGTGTCCTCGCCGTTGATCAGCACGCGGCCAGACGTGGGCTCGATCAGGCGGTTGATCATCTTCAGCGTGGTGGTCTTGCCGCAGCCCGAAGGGCCGAGAAACACGCAGATTTCCCCTTCCTGGACCGAAAGGCTCACGGCATCGACCGCCTTCACGGGCTGGCCGCCTTTCTGCGTGAAGGTCTTGGTCAGTTTGTCGAGTTCGATCATGTCTTCTGTACTCCTTTCGGTGTCAATGCGCGTTGCAGCATCTGCAGGAACAGATCCGCAACGATGGCGAGAATGCTCACGAGCACCGCGCCTACCAGCAGTTTCATCATGCTACTCTGGCCAATCGCACGCAGGATCAGCGTACCCAGCCCGCCCGCGCCGATCACGGCCGCAATCGTCATCACGCCGATGTTCATCACCACGGCGGTACGCACACCCGCAAGAATCACGGGCACCGCGAGCGGCAGATCGACGAGACGCAGACGCTGCCACGACGTCATGCCAATACCGGTGCCGGCTTCCTTGATGCCCGCATCCACGTTATGCAGCGCGAGATAGGTGTTGCGCATGATCGGCAACAGCGAATAAAGAAACACCGCCGTAATCGCCGGCAGGGCGCCAATGCCCTGGCCGAAGCGCGAAAAGAACGGAATCATCAGCCCGAACAGCGCGATGGACGGCAGCGTCAGCACGATGGTGGCGACGCTGAGCAGCGGCCCGGCGAGCCATTGATGCCGATTGATCAGCACGCCCAGCGGTACGCCCACGATGATCGCGCAACCGACGGCGATACCCACGAGATAGATATGCTGCAACGTCAGTTGCAGAAGATCGGGCCAGCTCGAAGCGAGATAGTCGAATACGTTCATACGGTCTCCTTCAAGGCAGCGGATGCGCGCGCAGGAAGTCCTGCGCCACTTCGCGCGGCGGCTTGCCGTCGAGGTCCACGGCCTTGTTCATGTCCTGCATGACTTCGTTGTTGAGCGCGGCCGAAAGGGCATTGAGTTGCGCAGCAAGCTTGGGGTTCTGCTCGAGTGCGCTTTTGCGCACCACCGGCACGGCGTTGTACGGCGGGAAGTAGTGCTTGTCGTCTTCCAGCGGCACGATGCCGAAACCCTTCACGCGGCCATCGGTCGTATAAACGAGGCCGATCTTCAACTGATTGTTATGCAGCGCCGTGTAGACGAGACCCGGGTCCATCTGCTTCATCTGCGAACGCTTGAAGTGCATGCCGTAGGTATCGAGAAACGGCTTGAGGCCATCGGGGCGATTGGCGAATTCGGCATCCATGCCAAACACAATATGTCTGGCTTCGGGATTCGTCTTCAGATAATCGGCAAGCTGCGAAACCGTCTTGATACCCGATGATTCGGCGAACTGGCGCGGCAGGCCCAGCGCATAGGTATCGTTGAGCGAGGAAGCATTGAGCCAGACCAGACCGCGCGGCGCGTCGAGCGCTTTCACGCGCTGGTACATGGCCTCGGGCCCGAGTTTGTCGGTGAGCTTGTCGTAGACCAGCGCGGCCGTACCCGTGTAATCCCAGACGAGATCGAACTGGCCGTTTTCGAGCGCACTGCGCATGAGCGTGCTGCCCAGACCCGAGCGCACTTCCACGTCGTAGCCGCGCGAACGCAGATATTGCGCCGTGACTTCGGCCAGCACGTATTGCTCGGTAAAGTTCTTCGCGCCCAACACGATCTTGCTGGCGAAGGCGCTGCTGCTCGCTGCAGCACACAGCACGCCAATCGCGCAGAGGCTGGCGAAACGTCGAATCGTACTCCGAATCATCATACGAAGCCTCCGTGACGGAGCAGCCATTGACGGCTACCGGTCGCGACGATGCCGTCGAGCAGGAGCGCAAGGATCGCGGTGAATGCGGCGCCCAGCAACAGCAGCGGTTCGTTGTCGAGATAGATGCCGGGGAAGATCAACGAGCCCAGACTGTCCGCGCCAATCAGATAGGCGAGCGGTGCCGTGCCCACATTGATCGCGAGCGCGGTGCGAATGCCGCCCACGATGATCGGAAGGGCATTGGGCAACTCCACGCGGGTGAGCGATTGCCAGCCCGTCATGCCGATACCTTTGGCGGCTTCGCGCAGCGAACCCGGCACGTTCTTCACCCCTTCGTAGCTGTTACGCGTGATCGGTAACAACGAGGCGAGGAACAAGGCAACGATAGCCGGAATATTGCCGATGCCGAAAATGCCCAGCGCAATGGCCAGCACGGCAAGCGAGGGAATCGTATTGCCGATGTTGAAAATCTGCATGAAGCGTTCAGCCTGGCGCTGAAAGCGCGGCCTGCTCAGCAGCACGCCGGCGGGCACGCCGACAAGGATGGCAAGCACCATCGAATAGCCGACCAGCAGCATATGCTGGCCCGCGTAATACGCGAGATCTCCCGCATGGGCGCGGAAAGTATCGGCGCCGATGCCGCGGGCAAGCGCCCAGGCGATAACGGCTAGTGCGATCAGGCTGCCCACTACCTGGACAGTGCGTCGATTCATGAAGATACGCCTCCTCAAACTCGGTGCAGCGCGTAAAAAGCGGAAAGCAATGCGCTGCGAAGACGCCAGATGGCGCCGCGAATGGAAGTTCGTGATCCCGGCAAGGCCGCGATTGAACTGACGGAAACAGTCCTTGCCGGCTGCGATCGTGCGCAGCGGGGAGTCGAGTGAACGCGTAGCGGCGTTCGTCTGATTGTCATGTTCAGCCCGGCGTAGCGAAAAGCGTGCCCGGGCAGGGCGCCGTCTATGAAAAAGACGACATGAATGCGGTGGAAACCGGCGATGACTCTCTGGGCCGGATTTCAAACCGCTGGAGCCGGAGGCCCCCTGGAGGTGGCGAAACGGATGCGCGCGCAACGAAGCGCGAACTTGCCTTCCGTTTCGCACAAGATCGTGCGTTTTGTAAAGAAGTTGAACCGAGTATAGAGCAATCAATTAAGCGCGTCTACCATAGGGATCGATCATAGTGAATTGCAGACGATAGAAAGAGGGCTATAAAAGCGGCATATCACGTCATATCGGGTAAATAATACGGATGCCGAAATAAATGAATCGTGTATGTTTTTCCGGGATGCACATTCTTCTGCTGAAATCGAGAGGAAAACAAAAAGGGCGGTGCGCTGAAATGCTGCACCGCCCTGAGCGTGAACGTAGCCGCGTGGGCCGCGCTCGTGCGATATCAGATCTCGCCGCCGGGCACGATCGGCATGCCGGGTGCGAAACGGTCCAGCGAGAACGGTGCGAGGTCGATGCCGGCATCACGGCCAATTGCGATATCGGCGGCAGCGCGCCCCGCCGCCGGGCCGATACCGAAACCGTGGCCCGAAAAGCCCGTTGCCACCGTCAAGCCTGGAATCGTTGCGCTCGCACCGATATACGGAATGATGTCCGGCGTGACATCCATATAACAGGCCCATTCCTGCACGACCTGCGCATCCTTGAATGCCGGAAAAAGCCGCGTCATGCTGGCCATTGCCGCCGCCACGCCGCGTTGCGAAGGTGTGGGGTCCATGGTGCGTGTGCGCTCGAACGGGCTGCGTTGGTCGGATTGCCAGCCGGGCCGGTCGCGGAATTCGCGCAGCGCCGCAGCATCGAAACGTGGGCGGATCGTGCGCCAGTTCTGCTTGAGCAAGGGCACATATTCGCGCAGAAAACGCAGGCCATTGGGGCTCGCCGGGGTATAGCGATGGCCGGCGTAACCGATCGTATAGCCGCCATCGAGGCGCTTGCGATAACCAATATCGCCGAGCCAGCCGCACGTGAGCGGCCCGTCGTCAACCGGCGAAGTACGCAGCACGGTGCCCAGCACTTTCAATTGCGGCAGGCGCACGCCCTCGTGTGCGCAGAACAGGCTCGACCATGCGCCGCCCGCGAGAATCACCGCATCGCAGCCGATGCGGCCACGGCTTGTAATCACACCGGAAACTCGGCCCGCAGAACGTTCGAGCGCACGGACCGAGCAATGCGCGACGATGGTCGCGCCGCGCGCCTGTGCCGCGCGCGCGAGGGCAGGCGCAGCGCGTTGCGGTTCGGCACGGCCATCGGTGGGCACGAACAGGCCTGCGCGGAAACTGCGCGATGCACCCGGCAGCAGTTTCGCGAGATCGGCACCGCGCAGCATGCGGGCGCCGGTGTCGTAGCCGCTTGCGTCGTCGAACCATTGCTGGAAACCGGCCTCGTCTGCTTCGCTTTCGCCGATATAAAGCACGCCGCATTCGCGATAACCTACATCGGCGCCCACGGTCTCGCTCATTGCGCGCCAGTGGCGCATGCTTTCGGTGATGAGCGGCATCTCGCGCATATCGCGGCCTGCCTGGCGGCACCAACCCCAGTTGCGGCTCGATTGCTCGCCGGCCACATAGCCTTTCTCGCAGAGCACGACACTCACGCCCTGCGAGGCCAGATGCCACGCCGCCGATACGCCGATAATCCCGCCGCCGACGATGACCACGTCCGCACGCGCGGGAAGCACCTCGGCCGAGGGCACGGCGTCCACATACGGTCCCATCCTGTCTTCCTTGTTAGCGGGCGGCACGCTATAGCAGCATGCCGCCGTATTTTTACTTGAGCCAGGAAGTATAAGGGCAGGGCATTGAATAGACGTGCATAGACACGCTCAGGTTGCGGGCACTACCGTGCGGCGCGCCATGAACCAGTAGAACAGTGCGGCGCAACCGGCGATGGCGCCGCCGATCACGAATGCCAGCGTGTACGAGCCTGTGCGATCGACAATAAAGCCTGCAGCTACGGGTGAAAATGCGCCGCCAAAATAGCCGCCAAAATTCTGGATCGCGCTGACCGATGCAATCATCGAACGCGGCGCGATATCGCCCGCAAGCGCCCATGCATTGCCGATAGTCGCCGCGATACACGCGAGACCGACTGTCATCAGCGTAATGGTCGCGTCAATCGATTGCACGAACGGCAGCGCAATCGCGCAAAGCGCTGCGCCCAGCGAGCAGATCACGATCAAGATGCGCTTGGCGACCATCGGCGTTGCCACGCCGCGATCGACGAGTCGTGCGGCAATAAAGCCTGCAATGATTTCACCGGCCGCGCCGCCGAACCACGGAATACTCGCGTAAAAGCCCAGTTGTATAAGTGAAATATGAAAGCGGTCGATCAGATACAACGGCAGAAACACCAGAAAGAGATTCCACAGCCAGATGGCGCAGAAGTAGCCCAGGATCATGCCCCACACGCTTTGCGAGGCGAACAGCGAGCGCCATTTGATGGGCGCGCTGTCGAGCGAATGTTCATGACCGCCGCCGCCCGCTTCGATATAGGCGAATTCTTCGCGCGAGAGACGCTGGCTTTGCGCCGGATTGCGATAGAGCAGCAGGAATAGCGCAGCGAATACGATGCCGAGTGCGCCCGTCACATGAAACAGCGAACGCCAGCCAAACGCGATCATCAGCGCGACCAGCACAGCGGGCGCGAGCGCCGGGCCCCATTTCGAGGACGAATCCCAGATGCCGGTGGCAAAGCCGCGCTCTTTCGCGGGAAACCACGCGGCCGTGATCTTGGCCGAGGTGGGCCAGCACGGCGCCTCGCCCACGGCCAGCAGCACGCGCATGAGCACGAGTCCCGCAACGGACCCAACAATGCCCGTGAGCCACGTTGCCACGCTCCACCAGATCATGCCGATTGCGTAGACGCGCCTGGCGCCGAAGCGGTCGATGATCCAGCCAGCCGGCAATTGCATGACCGCATAGGTCCATGAAAACACCGTGCCAAGCAGGCCAATCTGTGTACGTGTGAGACCGAGATCGTGAATCATGCCGGGCGCGGCAATGGCCAGATTCGCGCGATCCAGGTAGTTGATGATGCCGCCGATGAGCAGCCAGACCAGCACGTGCCAGCGAAAATTGGCGCGTGTCGTAGTGGAAGCAGCAGAAGAAGCAGAAGCGTTCGCAACAAGCTTATCGTCCATCACGTCTCCGGTTTTTTTGTGTGTACCCAGAATGTGGGAAAGCGCGCGTACAACGGTTTCATGCGTCCGCTCCATTCTGCGCTATTGTTGCCGGGGCGAAAAGTAGGGCGATAACTACCGCGCTTTCGATGGATCGAATATAGAAAGGATGGCGAACTAAATGGCGCGCGAAACAGATCGATCCGCCTGGCGTCACCGGTCCGTCAATTCATGAGACGGGTTCATGAAAGCATGCCGATTCATGGTCTTTATCCCGCGACAGATCTGGTTTCTAATGCGGATGTTATGCAGATCTGGCCGTCGTGCCGGCGTGCAGTCATTTTGGAGTGAAAGCAGATGGACTATCGCAATCTTGGCCGTAGCGGCCTCAAGGTATCGCCGTTGTGTCTCGGCGCCATGATGTTCGGCGGCGAAACCGACGAAGCGACATCAAGGCGCATCATCGAGAAAGCCTTCGAACAAGGTGTCAACTTTGTCGACACGGCTGATGTCTACCACGCAGGCCGCTCCGAGGAAATCGTGGGACGTGCCATTACCGCGCATCGCGACGATTGGGTTGTCGCCACGAAATTCGGTTACGCGGCCGGTCCGGCACAAGGCCCGAACCGCCAGGGCCAGTCGCGCAAATGGATTTATCAGAGCGTGGAGGAAAGCCTCAAACGGCTCGGCACCGACTATATCGACGTGCTTTATTTCCATCGCGCGCTGCCCGATCTGCCGCTCGAAGAAAGCGTGCGCGCCGTGGGCGATCTGATTCGCCAGGGTAAAGTGCGTTATTACGGGTTGTCGAATTTCCGGGGTTGGCGCATTGCCGAAGTCGCGCGTATTGCCGATCAACTCGGCATCGATCGCCCAGTGGCGAGCGAACCGCTTTACAACATCGTCGATCGTAGTGCCGAAGTCGAACAATTGCCCGCCGCCGCGCACTATGGATTGGGCGTGGTGCCTTATAGCCCGCTCGCGCGCGGCGTGCTGACCGGCAAGTACACGCCCGACGCGCCGCCGCCCGCCGATAGCCGCGTGGGGCGTGGCGACCGTCGCATCCAGCAGACGGAATGGCGCGCCGAATCGCTGCAGATCGCGCAACGTATTGCGGAATATGCCGCGCAGCGCGGCACGAATGCGATTGCGTTTGCGCTGGCGTGGGTGCTCAACAACCGTCTCGTGAGTTCGACGATCGCGGGTCCACGCACCGAAGCGCATTGGGACAGCTATATGCAGGCGCTCGAATTGAAACTCGATGCCGAAGACGAACGCTTTATCGATAGCCTCGTGCCGCCGGGTCATGTTTCCACGCCCGGCTATACGGACCCTAACTATCCGATCGAAGGCCGTCGTAGTTTCTGAGCGCGCAGGCTTGATCAAGCCTGGAGTTTGCCGCGATAACGTAGCGCGTCGATGACCAGACCCAGCGCGCGCGACGATTGCCGACGGCTCGGGTAATACGCGTGATAGCCGGGAAACACCGGGCACCAGTCCTTGAGTACGCTCTTGAGCTGGCCCGCCCGGATATACGGCAGCGCGACATCCTCTGGCATAAAGGCGAGGCCGAAGCCGCCCAGCGCCGCATGCAGCATTTGCGGAATCGTATTGAAGATGAGCTGGCCGTCCACGCGAACCTGCAGATCGTGGTCGTCCTTCTTCAGTTCCCACGCGTACAGGCCGCCTGCGCTGGTCAGGCGCAGCGTGATGCAGTCGTGCTTGAGCAGATCCTGCGGCGTTCTGGGCGCTTTCTGCTTCGCCAGATACTCGGGCGAGCCGACAATCGCCATCTTCAGATCGGGTGCGATGCGTACGGCGATCATGTCCTTCGCGACCTGATCGCCGGTGCGCACGCCAATGTCGAATCGATCGGCGACGATATCGCGCAGCCCGTAATCCACGCTGATTTCCACCTTGATGTCCGGGTAGGCGGGCAGAAAATCCTTGAGCTTTGGCCAGATCACCGTTTCGACAGTGTGGTCCGTCGCCGTGATGCGAATGGTGCCGGCGGGCTTGTCGCGCAGGTCGGCGAGTGCAGCGAGTTCGGTGTCGATCTGTTCGAAGCGCGGTGCCACGGCCTGAAACAGGCGCTCTCCCGCTTCGGTCGTGGAGACGCTGCGCGTCGTGCGCGTGAGCAGACGCAGACCAAGCCGCGTTTCGAGTGCGCGTATCGTGTGGCTGAGTGCCGATTGCGATACGCCCAGTTGGGCGGCCGCGCGCGTAAAGCTGCGTTCGCGCGCGACGGCAATAAAGGCCAGCAGATCGTTGAAATTTTCGCGCGGCATATAAAACCCGAATGCGTAGGAGTTGGTGCAGATCCTACCATTGGCGCGGCGCAGGTTCGCGGTTACGAATTGATTATTGGCGAGTCTCGTATCGTGCGATTAAAGCATTGAGATTCGCGTGCGCGAGTGATTCCCGTCGCGCGAATTCATCGGTATGAAATAAAGGCGTATGTTCGCGCAGGCTTTTGAGCGCTTGCAGACGTCCCAAACGGAACGCTTCTGCCGGATTATCTGGGTCTTGTGCCCATTCCTGCGCAATGCCCTTATCGTAATCAATCAAGCGTTCGAGCGGTGCCGCGAGAATCGCCAGATCGGCATCGAGAAATAGCAGCGCCGCGTGCTTTTGGGCCGGATCGCGTTCGCATTCGGGCGGTAGTTTATGGGTTTTCGTTGCGCGTATCCACTGCTGCGCTAACGCCAGATGAAGGGCGTGCGTGCGCAGCCAGTCTGCGGAACAATGGGCTTGTGTCACGTTCAGCAACCACGTTGCGCTGAGCGCTTCGTTATCGGCGTATTCGGGCAATGAGGTTGCGTAGACCACGTCATGGCCCCAAACGGCAAGCTCGATCGCGGGCCAGTGCGCTTCGCCGCGAAACGGTTCGAGTTGATCGAACAGTTCCGCGAGGTGCGCGAGCGTGTGATAGAAACGCTGCGGTTCGCTGTAGGCGCTTTCTATAAGCGGCCACACCGTGGGCGTGCCGAAGCACGCATCGCAGGAGGCGCGCAACGATGCCAGTGCTGAGGGAGCGAGTGTCGTCATGCGCGCAGGGTATCACTGAACGCGCACTGAACGCACAACGAACGCACAATCAACGCCCCTACCGCGCGCGAATCAGGCAACGATAGCCGGATGTGCCTGCACCGGTCCGCCCAGTTGCTCGCGATGCGAAGGCGGCTGGCGTCCGTCGATATCGGTAATACCATATTCGCGCGCGAGTTCCGCACCGACCAGCACGAGGCCGGATTTAGCCGCGCGCTGCGGATCGCGATAAAGCGCATCGATAAGACGACCCGTAAATTGCGGGCTTTCCGCGAGTTCGCTGAAGCCCGCATACTGTTCGGGATGGGCGGCGATCACGCGCGCGGTGCGTTCGGTCTGCAGCATGCCCATCCAGATCGAGACGGCCGCTACATTGAATGCACGCAGATCGACCGCCATATCCTTGGCGAATTTATCCACGCCCACTTTCTGCGCGCCGTACGCCGCGCCGTGCATATAACAGCTCGCGCCAAACGACGAAGTAAACGCGATCAAGCCATTGCGTTGCGCCGCCATCAGCTTTGCCGCGTGCCAACTCGCGACATAAGCCGAGCGCAGCCCGACGTCGAGAATATCGACCATCTCCAGCGGTTTTTCCCAGAACGGCGCGGGGCGGATCAACTCGTCGTGCAGCACGGTGGCGTTATTCACGAGCACATCCAGCCGTCCTTGCTCCGCGCGAATGCGGGCGAAGGCGGCTTCGACCTGGGCATCGTCGGCGTGATCGCAGGGCAGGGCGATGCCGCGCCCGCCCAGCCGGTCGATTTCGGCGGCGGTTGCGTGGATGGTGCCGGGCAAGGGCGCATCGCCTTCGTGCTGCGAGCGGCCGGTGACATAAACGGTGGCGCCGGCCGCGCCCAGCGCGAGCGCAATGCCTTTGCCCGCGCCGCGCGAAGCGCCGGTAACGAGCGCGATGATTGGATTCATGGTTGTGTGTTCTCTTTTATGCTTCGACCAGCGCAGGCGCGCTATACGTCGCAAACGCGGCAGCGCGAATCGAATCGACAGAAGCGCTGACGCTATCGCTCGCCATATCAGGCAGATCTTCTAGCGGAATAAACGCGCTGATTTCCAGTCCATGCCCTGAAAGCGCGGGCAATTTCAGCGGACTGGACAGCACGTTGAGTCTTTTCAAACCGAGGTCGCGCAAAATCTGCGAGCCGATGCCGTAATGGCGTTTGCCAGAAACCGAAGCCGAAGCGCCTTGCCCATCGCGCAGGTTCTCCGCTGAATTCACCCGCAATTCGCAATCGAGCAGCACGGCCACGCCGCAATCGCACGCGTCGATGCGCGCGAGCGAGGCGTGCAGCGCCTGAACGTGCGCGTTCGTTCGCACGTCGGGAGGATCGAGCAGATCGAGCAGCGAGGCGCGCTCCTGTACGCGCACGAGCGTCGGTATATCGGCGTCTGGCTGGCCGCGCACGAGTGCGAGATGCGTTGCACCGCTCACGCGGTCGCGATAGGCCATTGCCTCGAATCGACCCCACGCTGTATCGATTGCGCGCGCGCCGATGCGCTCCACCAGCGATTCGCGCTCGCTGCGATAGCGGATCAGATCGGCGATCGTGCCTATTTTCAGGCCGTGTTCGTGTGCGAAGCGCTTGAGTTCGGGCAGCCGCGCCATGGTGCCGTCGTCGTTCATGATTTCGCAGATCACGGCGGCCGGCGTGAAGCCCGCGAGCGCGGTGAGATCGCAGCCCGCTTCCGTATGGCCCGCGCGCACCAGCACGCCGCCTTCGCGCGCGACGATGGGAAACACGTGGCCAGGCTGCACCAGATGCTCCGCACGCACGCCGGGCGCCGTGGCCGTGCGGATCGTGTGGGCGCGGTCGGCGGCGCTGATGCCGGTCGTCACGCCTTGCGCGGCCTCGATGCTGACCGTGAACGCCGTGCCGTACTGTGTGCCGTTGCGCGTGCTCATCGGCGCGAGTTGCAGGTGTGCTGCGTGATCCGCGGTGAGCGTGAGGCAGATCAGGCCGCGTGCGTGGCGCGCCATGAAGTTGATCGCGGCGGGCGTCACGCAATCGGCGGCAATGACGAGATCGCCTTCGTTTTCGCGGTCTTCCTCATCGACGAGGATCACCATGCGCCCCGCGCGCAGTTCCTCGACGATGGTGGCGGTATCGGCCAGCTTCATGGCTTGGGCTCCTCGGTACGGATGGGAAAGCGCGGCGCGCGACGTTCTGCAAACGCGTTGCTGCCTTCGCGGAAATCGGCCTGCGCTGCGCAGGCGAGAAAGCCGCGTTGTTCGGCCAGCAGTTGCGCGTCCAGCGTGCGGCCCGGTGCATCGGCGATCAGATGTTTGGTGTGCGAGAAGGCGACCGGCGACAGTTCGGCCAGACGCTCGGCGCGTTCACGTGTTGCGCTCGCGAGTTCTGCCGCGGGAACAACCCAGTTGACGAGGCCAACGCGCAAGGCGTCGTCGGCGCTATGGCATTCGTCCAGATAGAGCCATTGCGCGGCCACGCGCGTGCCCAGCAGACGCGGCAGCGTGAAGCTCGCGCCGCCGTCGGGCGAGGTGCCGAGCCGGTTGTACGCCGAGGTGAACGATGCGTTGTCGGCGGCGATCGCCACGTCACATGCGGCCACGAGCGCGAGGCCGAAGCCCGCTGCCGCGCCGTTCACGCTCGCCAGGATCGGTTTGGGGGAACGCGCGATGGTTGCGACCGCAACCTGTGCATGACGCACGAGTTTGCCGATGGCGCGCGTGCGGCGCGCTGCGGGCAAGTCGAGCGCGGCGCGCATGGCGTTGACGTCGCCGCCCGCCATGAAGGCACGGCCCGCGCCGGTCAGCACGATCGCACGCACCGATGGGTCTTGCGTCAGTCGATCGAGGCGCGAGCAAAGTTCGACGGCCATGGTTTCGCTGAGCGCGTTGAGCGCGTCCGGGCGGTTGAATGTGAGCGTGGCGACGCCCTGGGAATCGGTGGCACTAAGGATTTCCGTCATGGCGATATCAGCGATAAAGCGCCGCGTGCAAGGCGTGCGCGCCGAAGCTGAGCGCGGCGTCGGCGGCATCGAACACGCCCAGCATGCTGGCGAAGCCGTGTATCTGGCCCGGCCAGCGCACCAGCGTTGCGGCCACGCCCGCCTGGGCGAGGCGCGCGGCGTAGTGTTCGGCTTCGTCGCGCAGCGGGTCGTATTCGGCGCTGATGATGGTTGCGGGCGCAACCTGATCGAGCGTTTCGGTGCCGAGCGGGCTGGCAAGCGAGCTGGAGCGATCCGCATCGGCATCGAAATATTGATGCTTGAACCAGCGCATCAAACCGGCGTCGAGCAGGTAGCCCTGGCCGAAGCTTTCGTATGAAGGATGCTCGTGCGCGCAGTCGAGTACCGGGTAGAGCAGCAATTGATGGGCAATCGCGACTTCGTTGCGCAATTGCTGGGCGCAAACAGCGGCGAGATTGCCGCCCGCGCTGTCGCCGGCGACGGCCAGCGCATCAGGACGCGCGCCCAGCTGCACGGCATGGGCGGCCGCCCAGCGCACGGCAGCGAGGGCGTCGTGCGCGGCCGCCGGGAAGCGCGCTTCGGGCGCGAGCCGGTAATCGACCGATAGCACGAGCGTGCGGGCGCGCGCTGCGAGCGTGCGGCAGAGGTTGGCGTGCGTGTCGATTCCGCACGCCACGAAGCCGCCGCCGTGGAAAAACACTGTGAGCGCAAGCGCCTCGTCACCGCCATCCAGGCCAGCAACCGGACGATAAAGACGCGCAGCCAGCGCACCGGCGAGGCCCGGCAACGCGAGGTCTTCCTCGGCGGCGACAGCATCACCTGCGCCGAACGCACTGGCCGCGCCGCCGGCCGCGAGCGCGGCGCGATAACTGGCGGCGTCGAGTCGCGCATAGTCGGACGCGGGCGCGCCAGCCAGCGAGGCAAGCAGCGCGGCGGCCTGGGGATCGAGCGCCATGCGGGTTTCTCCTTGGAATGAATGGATGTGAAGGACCGGAATCAGCGATGAAACAGGCGCTGAATACAGCGAAAATCTCGCCCTATGGCGCCCGGAATAGTCATTGAGCGAATTGGAGCGCCTGGGCGCGGCGGTGGCATCGTCCGATCAGACGAGGGGCGCGCAGGCGCTTCGGCGTAATGTCTGGAATGGGGCGCAACGTAGGGTTCGTGCTGTACGCGCCCCGCCAAAGAAGCGTCCACAGATGAGACGCACGAGAAACAGGAGACGCGAGGCGATGCACCGGCCAGGGGAATCTCCCGATGCCGATCGCATGACAGCCCCGTAAAGTTGGCCGTCGCAAAAGCGACGTGCAGGCGGCATGGAGGACGGAGACCGTGTTGATGGAGACGAGATGGGCCCCGGAAGAGGGCCAGGACGCGAGCGCCGTGGCGGGCATCGACGTTCCGCAGTTCAGCGCGCTGCTTGCGCGCATCTATCAGGGGCCGCTGGAAACGGTGCCCTGGAAGGCCGCGCTGGAACTCATACGCGTGCATCTGGACGCCACTTACGCCACGCTGATCCTGCGTTCGCCGTCGAGCGACCGCCGCGGTCTCATGGTGCACGCGGCCGAAGGCGCAGGCGCGCCCAACGATGCCTCGTATAACGACTATTACTATTCGCTCGACCCGTTCGTGGGCCTGCCCGCCGAGCGCGTGGTGACGGTGGACGAGGTGTTTGGCGAAACCGGCTGGCTGTCGAGCGAGCTCTACAAACAGTTTCTGCAGCCCGCCGACGTGCGCTACATCATGGGCGCCGATCTGCGCACGGAAACCGGCGTGGAATGCCGCTTTCGCGTTTGCCGCAAGCATGGCGTCGCGCATTTTTCCGTACGCGACAAGGCGTTTTGCGCGCTGCTGCTGCCGCATCTGCGCCGCGCGGTGGAACTGCATTCGCGCTTGGACGTGGTGGAATCGGAGCGCACGCTCTATGCGAGCGCCATCGACCGCATGCTGGTGGGCACCGTCACGCTTGACGAAAACGGCGCGATCATGAGCACCAATAGTGTCGCCGATGAAATCCTCGCGGAAACGGATGGCCTGCGTATCGCGCACGGTCATGTGGAAGCCACCGATAGCCACGAAAACCGCACGCTGCAGCGGCTGATTCGCCACGCGATGATGGGCCACTTCGGCACGGCGGGGCCGCTGGTGGAAGCGATGCCCGTCACGCGTAGCGGCGACCGCCCGAAACTGGGCGTGCTGGTGCGTACGGTGCCGCTGTCCGACTGGTCGGAGGATAATCGCCGCCGTCCCGCGACCGTGCTGTTTCTGCGCGACCCGGACCGCAAATCGCAGCGCTCGCAGGAGGTCGTGCGCAAGCTGTTCGACCTCACGCCCGCCGAGACTTCGCTCGCGCTGCTGCTCACCAACGGCCTCACACTCGAAGAGGCCGCCGAAGAACTGGGCATCAGCAAGAACACGGCGCGCGCGCATTTGCGCTCGATCTTTTCGAAGACGGGCGTGACGCGTCAGGCCACGCTCGTGCGTATCCTGCTGGGCAGCGTGGTGCCGCTGGGTTGACGCCGCGCCACGCAGGCAGGCGGCCTTTAACGTGCTGTTAAAGGCCGCTTCGTCCATCACGCCAGATGCTTTTGCGTGAGCACCAGCAGCGCGCCATTGCGATCTTCCAGCACGGCACGCAATTCATGCGGCCCCTGCTGCACCGGCACGCGCACTGAAGCGCCCGTGGCTACCACGCGCGCCATCGCCGCATAGAGATCGTCATCTTCTGCAATCCTGAACGTTAGTGCCGGACGTTCTACGATCCGTTCATCGCCTGCTACCAGCGCAATCGTGAGCGGACCGCCTTCCAGTGCGCAATAGCGCTCGCCGTCGCGCATTTTCACCGTGAGCCCGAGTCCATCGACGAAAAACGGCAGCGCCGTGTCGATCGTGTCCACCGGGTACAGCATCATCGAAGCCTTCATCGCATCTTCCCGTTGTGTGTTCTGTGGTCATGCCACGAGCCGATGCTAGCGCGCGCGTAGCGGCGCGCCATGTCCGATTGGACTAGGCCGCTACAACCCTTCGCATCGCGCGCCAGGCGCAGCAAAACGCGCTAATCCAAATAGACGATGCCGCGCATGCCTTGCGCGCCGACACTTCCTCTCATGGACCGCCACGCGGTTCCCATCTCGCCCGACCTGGCCCATCCGCGGCGGCGCAGCCGGCGAGTCCGACACAACAAGGAGACACCCGCGATGAAGTTTTCCCTGATCTACGAAGCCCAGACGACCGATGCATCGCGCGAGGGCGACCACTGCGTCTTCAAGGAGACCGTCGAGCAGGCGCTGCTGGCCGAGCAGATGGGCTTCGACACCGTCTGGTGCGTCGAGCACACCTCGCTCACGAACTACGCGCATATGAGCGCGCCGGAAACGTTTCTTGCCTATCTCGCGGGCCGCACGACGCGCATTGGCCTCGGTCACGGCGTAATCTGCCTGCCGCCCGCGATGAATCATCCGATCAAGGTGGCCGAGCGCGTCGCGATGCTCGACATTCTTTCGCAGGGCCGTGTGCACTTTGGCGTGGGCAAGGGCGGCAGCCAGCAGGAAGCGGGCGCGTTCGGCTACGACCTCGCGGAACTGCAGCCGATGATCGACGAATCGATGTACCTCGTGCCGAAGATGTTCGTGCAGGAAGAGATCGAACACAACGGTCAATACATCAAGATTCCTAAACGTCCGATTCACCCGAAGCCGTATCAGGATCCGCATCCGCCGATGTATATGGCCTGTACCAATAGCGATGGTTTGCTGCGCGCCGGTCAACGTGGGCTCGGTGCGCTGGTGCTGGGTTTTGGCGGCCCCGACGAAGTGGCGAAAAAGAACGCGCTCTATCGCGAAGCGTGGCGCGCGCGCAAGGCCGAAGATCAGGTGGGTTTCCGTCCGACCGAACATCTCGCGGCGCTGTGCCCGGCCATCGTCATGGCGGACGGCCAGCAGGCCCGCAAGATCGGCATTCGCGGCCAGCGCTACTTCATGGAGTCGCTCGCGTACTGGTACACCGGCGGCGAGCGTCCCGATCCGTCGAGCTGGGGCGACGATCTTGTCCAGGCGGACGGCGGCCAGATGGTGATCCGCTCGCGCTTCGCCTCGGAAGAAGTGGTGGTGGACTTCAGCGATCCGGCGTTGTCGATGATGAACCCGAATCACGCTTACGGCACGGTCGATGACTGCATCGGTTATGTAGGACGCCTGATGGAAGCGGGCGTGGACGAAGTGCTGTTTCTCTGCCAGATGGGTACGGTGCCGCATGAAGCGCAGCTTGAAACCATCCGCAATATCGGCGAACACGTGATTCCGTACTTCAACCGCGTGAAGGCGCGCGCGGTCGCCTGAGACCGACACCGGCAAGCCGGCCACAACATCAAGAAGACACAAGGAGACAGCGGTGCATCGAGAACACGATTCGAACGCCCTTGCGGCCGAACTGATCGCACGCGCACAGGCGCTCGCGCCCGTGCTGGCGCAGCGCGCCGATGCCGCGGAAGCCGAAGGGCGCATTCCGGCGCAAACGCTCGCGGACCTGCAGGCGGGCGGCTTCTTCAAGGTGCTGCAACCGAAGCGCTATGGCGGCTACGAACTGGAGCCGCAGGTGTTCTTCGAAATCCAGATGGCGCTCGCGCGCGGTTGCATGTCCACGGCGTGGGTGTATGGCGTGGTCGGCGTGCATAACTGGCAGCTTGCGCTATTCGACGAGCAGGCCCAGCGCGATGTCTGGGGCGACGATCCTTCTACGCTGATCGCCTCGACCTATATGCCGGTGGGCAAGGTCACGCCGGTGGAAGGCGGCTTCCGGCTTTCGGGGCACTGGAAGTTTTCGAGCGGCAGCGAGTTGTGCGAGTGGGTTTTCCTTGGCGCGCTGGTACCGCCCGCGCGCGATGGCGAACCGCCCGAATATCGCACGTTCCTGCTGCCGAAAAGCGCGTATCGCATCGAGCGCGACTGGGACGTGCTGGGTCTGCGCGCGACGGGCAGTCACGACATCGTAGTCGAGGACGTGTTCGTGCCCGCCTATCGCACGCACAAAGCGGTGGACGGCATGATGGGCACGAGCCCCGGGCTCGAGGTGAACGATGCGCCGCTGTTTCGTCTGCCGTTCGCGCAGATTTTCGTGCGTGCGGTGTGCACGGCCTGCATCGGCGCATTGCAGGGCGCGCTCGACGACTTTACCGCTTATGCGGCGAATCGCGTGAGCGCCAATAGCGGCGCGAAAACGACCGATGATCTGGGCGCGCAGTCCGCGTGCGCGAACGCCTCGACGGCCATCGACGAAATGCAGGTGCTGTTGCGCCGCAATTTCGCGGAATTGCTGGCAGCGGCCCAGGGCGGCCCCGAAGTGCCGATCGAGCGACGCGTGCTGTTTCGCTATCAATCGGCGCAGGTGGCCGAGCGTTGCGCGCAGGCGGCCAACACGCTGCTGCGCTATGCGGGCGGCAATGGCATCTATCGCCGCAATCCGCTCGTGCGCCGTTTTCTCGACCTGCACGCGGCGCGCGCGCACTACGCGAATAACGTCGACCGTTTCGGCCAGAACCTGGGTGCAGTGATGCTCGGCCGCCCCAATACCGACTTCTTTATCTGAGGGCGGCGATCATGAGCGAGCAGCCCATGCAGACCGAAACATTCGACGTGGTGATCGTCGGCTCCGGCGCGGGCGGCCTGCTTGCCGCGTGCCGTGCGGCCGATCAGGGGCTTTCCGTGGTGGTGATCGAAAAGAGCGGGGAGTATGGCGGCACGTCGGCGGTGTCGGGCGGCGGCATCTGGGTGCCGTGCAATCACCATATCGCCGAAGCGGGCGGCCAGGATACGCGCGAAGCCGCGCGGGTCTATCTCGACGCCTGCACGGCGGGCGCAAGTTCGCGCGCACGACTCGATGCCTATCTGGACACCGCGCCGGAAATGCTGCGCTATCTGGAAGCGCGTACACCTGTGCGTTACCAGTCGCTGCCGCATTACGCCGATTATTTTCAGGCGCTGCCGGGCGCCATGCCCGGCTATCGCGCGCTCGATCCGCTGCCGTTCGACGGCGCGCGATTAGGCCATGAGTTTGCGCGTTTGCGTCAGCCATCGCCTGGCACGTTGATTGGCGCACGTGTGGCGGTGACTTCGAAAGAGGCGCATACGCTGCTGTCGAAAGAGCGCGGCTTCATGATGCTCGCGCTGCGCCAATTCGGCCGTTACTGGCTGGATATTCGCGCGCGGCTGCGTTCGCGGCGCGACCGGCGGCTCACGCTTGGCAATGCGCTCGTAGGTGGGCTGCGCTACGCGCTGCTCGAACGCAAGGTGCCGCTTTGGCTCCATACGCCAATGCGCGATCTGATCGAATTCGATGGTCATATCGATGGCGTGCTGGTCGAGCGCGAGGGGCAGATGCTGCGCGTGCTCGCGCGGCGCGGCGTGATCCTGGCTTCGGGTGGTTTCGAGCGCAACCAGTCTTTGCGCGAACGCTATCTGCCGCACCCGACCGATGCGCAGTGGAGCGCCACGCCGCCGCACAACACCGGCGACGGCATGCTCGCGGGCGAACGCGCGGGCGGCGCGCTCGCACTGATGTCCCATGTGTGGGGCGCGCCTACGTTGAACGTGGCGGGCGAAGAGAAGCAGCGCGCCTTATTCGTCGAGCGCAATCTGCCGGGCTGCGTGATCGTCAACGGCCTGGGTCAGCGCTTTGTCGACGAAGCCGCACCGTACTCTGAATTCATCTACGCGATGTATCGCGATCATGCAAAAACCGGCGCCTGTCTGCCCGCGTGGATGATTTTCGATGCGCGCTTTCGCAAGCGTTATCCGTGCGGCCCGATCATGCCGGGTTCGATGATGCCAGATTCGCGTATTCCGAATTCCTATCGATCGTTGTTGCATCGAGCGGATTCGCTCGACGCACTCTCGGCACAAATTGGCGTGGACGCGGCGGGACTGCGCGAGACGATTGCGCGCATGAATGACTATGCAGCCAGCGGTATCGACGAAGAATTCGGTAAAGGCGGCAATCTGTTCGACACGTATTACGGCGATCCCGCTGTGAAGCCGAATCCGTGTCTCGCGCCGATTGGCACAGCGCCGTTCTACGCCGTGCGCATCGATGCGGGCGATATCGGCACCAAAGGCGGCCTCGTCACCGACGAACACGCACGTGTATTGCGCGCCGATGGCAGCGTGATCGCCGGGCTCTACGCGATCGGCAATACGAGCGCATCGGTGATGGGCGCGAGTTATCCGGGCGCCGGTTCGACGCTCGGTCCCGCAATGACCTTTGGCTATCGCGCCGCCGATCATTGCGCGGCGCAAGCCGGCGCTTCCTTCTCTGTTTCAGCCTCGCGCACGGATCGCGAGTTTCGTGGAGTCACACAATGAGCGAACTTTCAATCGAGCCACTGCGCGCCGATATGCTGCTGGCCATGCGCCGCCTTGCGCGGTCGGTCGCGGTCATCAGTTGCTGCGACGGCGAGCGGCGTTATTCGATGTCGGCAACCGCAGTGGATTCGCTGTCGACCGAGCCGCCTTCGCTGCTTATCTGCATCAACCAGTCGTCGTCGATGTATCCGCCGCTCGCGGCCGGTGCGGACTTCTGCGTCAATCTGCTTGCGGCGAGCCAGCAGGATATCGCCATCGATTGCAGCGGCCGGCTCAAAGGCGAAGCGCGCTTTACGAGCGGCGACTGGCAGCGCTCGGAACAAAGCGTGCCGTATCTGGACGGCGCCCAGGCAAACCTGCTTTGCACGCAGGACGGACGCTTCGATTACGGCACGCATACGGTGTTTATCGGCAAGCTGCGCGAGGTGAAGCTTAGCGGCGACATCGAACCGCTGCTTTACGTCGATGGCGCTTATACGACCGCTACGAACGCCGCTACCAGCGCATGAACTCGAGCGCCACGCCTGTGGAAACACCACTCGTTATCGCCGATGCGAATGCGCATCGCTGGGACGACACCTGCGGCGTGCTGATTGCTGGCTTTGGCGCAGCGGGTGCTTGCGCCGCGCTCGAAGCGGCACAGGCGGGCGCACGCGTGCACATCGTCGAGCGCTTCGAAGGCGGCGGTGCGAGCGCAAAGAGCGGCGGCGTGATTTACGCGGGCGGCGGCACGCCGTATCAACGCGAAGCGGGCTACGCGGATACGCCCGAAGCCATGGCCGCGTATCTGCGCAGCGAAGTGGGCGATGCGGTCACGCCTGCCGCGCTCGAACGTTTCTGCCACGGTAGCGTGGCGCAACTCGCATGGCTGGAACGGCACGGCGTTCGCTTTAGCGCCACGATGCCCGAGCGCAAGACGTCGTATCCGCCTGAGCGCGCCTACCTGTATTACTCGGGCAACGAGGCCGTGGGCGACGCACCCGAGGTGCCGCCTGCGCCGCGCGGGCATCGCGTGGTGGCGCGCGGCATGTCGGGGCGCGCGTTGTTCGCCACGCTGCGTCGCGCCGTGGAAGCGGAACCGAATGTCGAGATCGAGCAGCACGCCAGCGTGCGCCGCCTGATCGTCGATACAACGGGGCGCGTGATGGGCGCGCAGGTCTGGAGCGTGAAACCAGGCCGCGCCCGCAGGCATCATGCCCGGCTCGCGCGTTGGGCCGACAAGCTGCACAACGGCTTGCCCGCGCTGGCCGATCGCCTGCGTGCCGCCATTCTCAAGCTGGAGCAGAACGCAGGTGAGGTACGCGACATCCGCGCCAACGCCGTTGTGCTCACAACGGGTGGCTTTATTTTCAACCGCGAGATGGTGGCGCAACACGCGCCGCATTACCTCGCGAACTGGCGGCTTGGTACCACCGCCTGCGATGGTTCGGGAATTCGCCTGGGTGAATCGGCGGGCGGGATTGCCGATTATATGGAGCGTGTTTCCGCGTGGCGATTTATCAACCCGCCGTTTGCATGGGCGCGCGGCTGCGTGGTCGATGCGCGTGGCGAGCGCTTCTGCAACGAGGAAGTGTATGGCGCGAAACTCGGCCATGCGATGTGCGAGAGGCGTGACGGCCGTGCGTGGCTGATTCTGGATTCGGCGCTCGTGCGTGAAGCGTTGCGCGAATGCGTGCGAGGGCGTCTGTGGGCATTCCAGAGCGTGCCCGCTTTGTTGCTGATGCTTGCGAACCGGCGGCGCGCCGATACCCCGGCGGAACTGGCATCGCTGATCGGCGCCGATCCGCTCACGCTCGAACGCACGCTGGCCAACTATCGCGCGGCCTTTGCGCAAGGACGAGATAGCGAATTCGGCAAGTCTGCCGCAATGCTCTCGGCGTTCGCGAGTGCACCGTACTACGCGCTAGATATTTCCGCCGATAGCCGCGTGTTTCCCTGTCCGGCGATCACGTTGGGCGGGCTGCGCGTGGACGAAACCACCCATGCCGTGCTGCGCGCGAACGGCGACGCCATTGGAGGGTTATACGCCGCAGGGCGCGCCGCACGCGGGCTGGCATCGAATCACTACGTAAGCGGCCTGTCTTTGGCCGATTGCATCTGGTCGGGCCGTCAGGCCGGCCGCGCAGCAGCACGTGAAGTGCTGGCCGCGCACGACGCTTCAAACAATAACGTTGCAGGCGCAACCGTTTTACCCCTTCATCCACTGACACACTGACAAAGAGAGAACGAAGATGGGAGACAGACTCAAAGGCAAGATCGCCATCGTGACGGGCGCAGCAAGCGGCGTGGGCAAGGCCGACGCACTGCTGTTCGCAGCCGAAGGCGCGCGCGTGGTGCTGACCGACGTGAACGAGGAAGCGGGCCACGCGGTGGCCGCGCAGATCGGCGATGCGGCGCTGTTCGTGCGTCACGATATTGCATCGGAAACGGGCTGGAACGACGTATTCGGCGCGACGCAAAAGCACTTCGGCACGCCGGACGTGCTGGTGAATAACGCCGCCATCCTGCAGCTTGGCAGCATCGAAGACGCTACGCTCGAACAGTGGCAACGCATCATGCGCATCAATGCCGAAGGCTATTTCCTCGGCTGCCAGGCGGCGGTGCGGGCGATGAAGGAGAAGGGCGGCGCGATCGTCAATATGTCGTCGGTGGCGGCGCTGGGCGGTCTGGGCGCATTCTGCGCGTACTCGGCGAGCAAGGGCGCGGTGACGGCGCTCACGCGTGCGATCGCCGCGCACTGCAAGACGCAGGGCTACAAGGTGCGTGCCAATACGATTCACCCCGACGGCATTCTCACGCCGATGACCGAACCGTTCTTCGGCTCGGCCGAAGCGGGCCGCGCGCAACTCACGGAGTCGGTCGATCCGCGTTCGCGCATGTGCCTGCCCGAAGATATCGCGCAACTGGTGTTGTTCCTCGCTTCCGATGCGTCGCGCTTTATCAACGGCAGCGAATACCGCATCGACAATGCGCAGATGATCATGGGCGTTGCCTGACGCATGCACGCGAGTCCTGCCATGACCGAAGCGCGTTTTCATCGGCTGCGTGTGGCCGAGGTGATTGCCGAAAGCGCCGATGTGCGCTCGTTCGTGTTCGAACTGCCGGGCGCGCTCGCGGATGCATTCGCCTACCGGCCGGGGCAGTTTCTCACGCTGCGCCTGCCGCACGGCGAGGCATCGCTACAGCGCTGCTATTCGTTGTCGAGCGCGCCGGGCGTGGACGCAGCGCCGAAGATCACGGTCAAGCGCGTGCGTGACGGGCGCGCATCGAACTGGCTATGCGATGCCGTGCAGCCCGGCGATGAAATCGACGTGATGACGCCCGCGGGTGTCTTTACGCCGCGCTCGCTCGACGAAGATCTGCTGCTGTTCGCAGGCGGCAGCGGCATTACGCCGGTGCTGTCGATCCTGAAGGCGGCGCTGGTTGGCGGACGCGGCATGCTCACGCTGATCTACGCGAACCGCGATGAATCGTCGGTGATCTTCGGGGCGGCGTTGCGCGAACTGGCGCAGCGCCATCCGGGCAGATTGCGGGTGATTCACTGGCTCGACAGTGTGCAGGGCGTGCCGCAGCAACGTCATCTGGAAGAACTCGCGCGGCCGTGGAGTCAGCAAACCTGCTTTATCTGCGGCCCGGCGCTCTTTATGGAAAGCGCTTTGGCGGCGATGCTGGCGCTGGGTTTGCCGCGCGCGAAGATTCACGTCGAGCGCTTTGCTTCGTTGCCCGATCGCGTTGAGAAAGTTGCGGCCACAACCAGAGAGCCACGCGAAGGCACGCAGGCGCAAGTCGAAACGCAGCTCGATGGTGCGAGCCATCGTTTCACCTGCGAGCCTGGCGAGACCTTGCTCGACGCGATGGAGCGCGCCGGTCTCGCGCCGCCCAGTTCCTGCCGCAACGGCTTGTGCGGCGCCTGCATGTGCCGTGTCGAAGCTGGCGAAGTCGCGCTGAATGCCGAGGCCGCGCTGGACGAAGAAGAACGCGCCGACGGCTGGACGCTGGCATGCAGCGCCAGGCCCGCGAGCGCCCAGATCCGCATCGTATTCCCCGATTAGCGTCACGCTATGTTCCGATTTATCCGCGCCGCCGCAGCTTGTCTTGCGGCGGCGCTCGTCTTTCCGGAGACCCTGGATGAAGCCTAACGGCATTTTCACAACGCCCGCGCTGATCGCACGCGGCGCCGCGCGCTACGGCGCACGCATGGCGATCGAATCCGAAGCGCTCAGCCTCAGCTATGCGCAACTCGACGCCGCGCGGATCGAAGCCGCACGCGCGCTGATGGCGTGCGGCATCGAGCCCGGCAACCGCGTGGCGATCTGGGCGCCCAACCTGGCGGAATGGATCGTCGCGGCGCTGGCGATCCAGAGCGCGGGCGCGGCGCTCGTGCCCGTCAACACACGCATGAAAGGCCTTGAAGCAGGGGCGATTCTCGCCGATAGCGGCGCGCGCATCCTGTTCTGCTGTGGCGAATTTCTTGGCGAGCAGTATCCGTCGATGCTGGCGCCGCATCGGCCCGCATCGCTGGAACGCGTGATCGTATTCGATGGCGATGTCGAGCACGGCTGCGAAAGCTGGCCGACCTTTTTGCAGCGCGCCGGGCAGACGCCGCTCGACGCGGTTCACGCACGCGAAGCACAGGTTGGCCCGGATAGCCTGATGGACGTGATGTTCACCTCCGGCACCACGGGCCGCCCGAAAGGCGTGATGACGACGCACGGCCAGAACCTGCGCGGCGTGCACGACTGGGCGCAGATTGCCACGCTGCGCGAGGGCGACCGCTATCTGATCGTCAATCCCTTCTTTCATGCTTTTGGCTACAAGGCAGGCTGGCTTGCGGCGCTCGCGAGCGGCGCGACCGTGCTGCCGCATGCCGTGTTCGATCCGCAGGCCGTGCTCGAACGTGTGGTGCGCGAACGTATTTCCGTTCTGCCTGGGCCGCCCACGCTCTATTACGCGCTGCTCGATGCGCCGAACCTTGCGGGCCGCGATCTCGCGTCATTGCGCGTGGCGGTGACGGGCGCGGCCGCGATTGCACCCAGCCTCATCGAACGCATGCGCGCGGAACTAGGCTTCGAAACCGTGCTGACCGGTTATGGCCTCACGGAGACCTGTGGCTTCGCCACGCTCTGCCGCCACGGCGACGATGCCCAGACTGTCGCGCAAACCTCGGGCCGCGCGATGCCCGGCGTCGAGATGCACATCGCGGGCGTGGACGGCGCCGCGCTCGCGCCGAACGAAACGGGCGAAGTCTGGGTGCGCGGTTATAACGTCATGCGTGGCTATCTCGACGATCCGGCCGCTACGTCCAATGCGATCGATCCGCAAGGATGGCTGCATACCGGCGATATCGGCTCGCTCGATGAAGGCGGCAATCTGCGCGTGACGGATCGCATCAAGGACATGTTTATCGTCGGCGGTTTTAACTGCTATCCGGCGGAGATCGAGCGTCTGTTCGCGGCGCACGAGGCCGTCGCGCAGATCGCCGTGATCGGCGTGCCGGACGCGCGCCTGGGCGAAGTGGGGCACGCGTGGGTCGTGCTGCGTGCGGGCGCGCAAGCCGATGGCGAAGCGCTCGCGCAATGGGCGCGCCGCAACATGGCCAATTACAAGGTGCCGCGCCGCATCGAAATCGTGCCCGCTCTGCCCACCAGCGCAGCCGGAAAGGTACTCAAGTACCGTCTGCGCGAAGCCTTCGCAGAGGGCGCGAGCGCGTAGTCGAAGCCGGAACATCATAGTCTCAACAGACGATGTTCGTACCGCCCCTCGCGGCCAGAATAGACCTCACTACAACGGGTTTTCTGGAGGGGCGAAGATGAGCGATGTGCGGGCATTGGGCTACGTCGTCGTGCAGTCGGCGGATGCGGGCAAGTGGCGCGAGTACGCGCGCGACGTGCTGGGCATGCAAGCGCACGAGGCCGGTGAAAAAGATAGCGGCGCGTTGTACCTCAAGATGGACGAGCGCGACTTCCGCTATCTGATCGTGCCGGGCAAGGAGGATCGCTACTTCGCCTCGGGCTGGGAACTGGCCGATGAAGCGGCGCTCGCGTCACTGGTGACCAAGCTGGAAAACGCGGGCGTGGAGCCTCACCGCGCGAGCGCTCAGGAAGCCGCGTTGCGCCGCGTGCAGGCGATGGTCTGGTGCCTCGACCCATCGGGCAACCGGCATGAATTCTTCTGGGGCGTGCGGGCGGACTTTCGCCGCTTCGTTTCGCCGGTGGGCGTGCCCGGCTTCGTGACCGGCGCCATGGGTCTGGGACATACGGTGTTGCCCGCGCCGGCCTTCGACGCCACCGATGCGTTTTTGCGCGACGTGCTCGGCTTCGCGCTCTCCGATATCTACCGCGTGCGCTTTACCGCCGATCCCGCGGAACCCGAAAAGCGCATTCACTTTCTCCATTGCGGCAACGCGCGCCATCACAGCCTCGCGATCATGGACCTGGCCGTCCCTTCGGGCTGCATCCACGTGATGGCCGAAGTGGGATCGATGGACGAGGTGGGCCGCGCGCTCGACCGCGTGGCCGCGCATGGCGTGAAGATGTCCGCCACGCTCGGCCGTCACTGCAACGATCGCATGACGTCGTTCTATATGAAGACGCCAGGCGGCTTCGACCTTGAATACGGTTTTGGCGGTCTGGAGGTGGACTGGAGCGAGCACAGCGTCTATGAAGCGACGCGCGTGAGCCTCTGGGGCCACGATTTCAGCATCGGCTTTTAAACAGGGAAGCGAATGAAAACGCTCGATAAACGTCTGAGTGCGCGCGATGTGGTGGCGCAGCTCGAAGACGGTATGACCATCGGCATCGGTGGCTGGGGACCGCGCCGCAAGCCCATGGCACTGGTGCGCGAGATCGTGCGCTCGCCGCTGCGCGATCTCACGGTGGTGGCCTACGGCGGGCCGGATGTGGGCTTGCTCTGCGCGGCTGGCAAGGTGAAGAAGGTGGTGTTCGGCTTCGTGTCGCTCGACGTGATTCCGCTGGAGCCGCATTTCCGCCGTGCCCGCGAGAACGGTGCGATCGACGTGCTGGAACTGGACGAAGGTTTGCTGCAACTCGGCTTGCGCGCTGCGGCTGCACGTCTGCCGTTTCTGCCGACCCGCGTGGGGCTCGGCACCGATCTGCTGCGCCACGCACCGCAGCTTCGCACGGTTCGATCGCCTTATAAGGATGCCGAAACATTGTTGGCGATGCCGGCAATCGAACTCGATGCCGCGCTACTG
Source organism: Paraburkholderia sp. J69-1 (assembly GCF_905220255.1). Lineage (NCBI taxonomy): Bacteria > Pseudomonadati > Pseudomonadota > Betaproteobacteria > Burkholderiales > Burkholderiaceae > Paraburkholderia > Paraburkholderia sp. J69-1. Next base: position 124,656 of record NZ_CAJMZG010000013.1, read on the forward strand.
CACGTCAATGTCGCCGATGCAATGGGCAACACCCGTATCGATGGCCCCGATCCGTTCTTCGACGCCTGGTTTGCGCGCGCGGCCAGGCGCACATACGTGAGTTGCGAGGCGCTGGAAACGTCGCTTGCGAGTGTGGACCTCGAAGCTGCGCGTCGCAATCCGTTCGAGCGTTCGCTGGTGAGCGGCGTGGTGCATGCGCCGTGCGGTGCGCATCCCACTTCCTGCGCGCCTGCCTACGGCTGGGATCTGCCGCATTTGAAGGCTTATTGTGCGGCAGCCGCCGACGAACAGCAGACAGCGGCCTATCTGCGCGACGTAGTCGGCCCCGACGAATCCGCGTGGCTCGCAGGCGCGGGCGGTCCCTCCCACGTAGCGGCATTGCCGCTGCCGATTCTCTGATAGGAGCGCGCGTGAACGACGCTTTGGAATACTCCCTCGCCGAACTGATGATCGTCGCCTCGGCGCGGCTCTGGCGCGACGACGGCGAAGTGCTGGCGACCGGCATCGGCACCGGACCGCGTCTCGCAGCGGGTCTCGCACGTCTCGCCTACAACGCCGGGCTGATGCTCACGGACGGCGAAGCGTATCTGGTCGAATCGCCCGTGCCGCTGGGCCCGCGCGATGACGCGTACCGTGTGGCCGCAAGCGGCTGGATGACCTACGAGCGCGTGTTCGATTGCGTCTGGCACGGCCGCCGCCACGCGCTGGTCATGCCTACGCAGATCGACCGTTACGGGCAGGCGAATATCTCCTGGCTGGGCCGCGATTATGCAAAGCCGAAGACGCAATTGCTGGGCGCGCGCGGTTTTCCCGGCAACAGCATCAATCACGCGAATTCGTTCTTCGTGACCAGCCACACGACGCGAACCTTCGTGGCAGACGAAGTCGATATGGTCTGCAGCGTGGGCTACAACCCGGCGCGCGAGATCGAAGGCATGCGTGCATTCACGGATTTGCGCGCCATCGTCACCGATCTCTGCGTGATGGACTTCGGCGGCGCGGATCATGCGGTGCGGGTCCGCTCGCTCCATCCGGGCGTGAGCATCGACGAAGTGCAGGCGGCAACCGGCTTCGCGCTTCACCAAGCCGATGACATCAGCGTCACTGCCGCGCCGCGCGCCGAAGATCTGCAGATCCTGCGCACGCTCGATCCGCACAATCTGCGCGCGTCGATCCTGCGCGACAATCCTGCGCCCCGGCGCGCGTAACGCGAAGCGAGGCCAACATGCAGCAGACGCTTGCGCAAACCGAAGACGTGGTGCTCTACGCCGTCGATAACGGCATCGCGACCATCACGATGAGTCGCCCTGCGTATCACAACGCGCAGAATTCGCAGATGACCTATGCGCTGGACGCCGCGTTCCGGCGCGCGGCGCACGACGATGCCGTGAAGGTCATCGTGCTCGCCGGTGCGGGCAAGCACTTTTCGGCGGGGCACGATATTGGCACGCCGGGCCGCGATATCGACGTCTCGTTCGAGCGCCAGTCGCTCTGGTACGACCACGTTGGCAAGGAGGGCGGCGAATTCCTCTATGCGCGCGAGCAGGAAGTGTATCTGGGCATGTGCCGGCGCTGGCGCGATCTGCCCAAACCGACCATTGCGATGGTGCAGGGCGCGTGTGTGGCGGGCGGCTTGATGCTCGCGTGGGTGTGCGATCTAATCGTCGCATCGGACGATGCGTTCTTCGCCGATCCCGTCGTGCGCATGGGCATTCCCGGCGTGGAGTATTTCGCGCATGCCTACGAACTGAATCCGCGTATCGCCAAGGAGTTTCTGTTTCTGGGCGAGCGGATGAATGCGCAGCGCGCGCAGCAGATGGGCATGCTCAACCGTGTGGTGCCGCGCGAGACCTTGAGCGCTACGGTTCAGGAGATGGCGGAAAAAATCGCTGCGATGCCGCGCCTCGGACTCGCATTGACGAAGCAGGCGCTCAATCATGTCGAGGAATTGCAGGGCAAACGCGCGGCAATGGATGCGGCTTTCGCCTGGCATCACTTCGCGCACGCGCATAACGAACTCGTGAGCGGCGACCGTCTTGGCGGTTATGACGCGCGCAAAATGGCGCAGTCGCAGCGCGCTTCAGCAGACGATAAGGAATCCAGATCATGAGCGCGACGATCTCCGTATTGCGTACGCCGCTGACCGATCTGCTCGGCTGTCGTTATCCGGTCATTCAGACGGCGATGGGATGGGTGGCCGATGCGAAGCTGGTCGCGGCGACCTGTAACGCGGGCGGCTTCGGCTTTCTCGCGGGCGCGACGCTTGAAGCCGATCGTGTCGAGGCCGAGATTCTGCGCGTGAAGTCGCTCACGGATCGTCCGTTCGGCATCAACTTTCATATGTTCCAGCCGAATGCGGCGCAAGTGGTCGATCTGGCGATTCGCCACCGGCTGCGTGCGGTGAGCTACGGGCGCGGGCCGGATGCCGCGACGATCCGTCGTTTGAAGGATGCGGGCGTGCTGTGCATTCCCACGGTCGGCGCGCCGAAGCACGCGGCTAAAGCCGTCGAACTCGGCGCGGATGCGGTCACGGTGCAGGGCGCGGAAGGCGGCGGCCACACGGGGTCCGTGCCCACCACGCTGTTGTTGCCGCGTGTGCTGGACGCCGTGCAGGTGCCGGTGATCGCGGCGGGCGGCTTCTTCGATGGGCGCGGTCTGGCGGCCGCGCTCGGTTACGGCGCGGCGGGCATCGCCATGGGCACGCGCTTTCTCATGACCGCCGAATCTCCCGTGCCGCAGGCAACGCTCGCGCGTTATGTGGCCGTGAAAGATCCGGCGCAGATTCGCGTTTCCGCGGCGCTCGACGGCCTGCCGCAGCGCATGATCGACAACCCATATCTGCTGCATCTGGAAGCGCTTGGGCCGCTGCGCCGCACGCTCTTTGCGCTTCGCGCGGCGCAGGCGTGGCGGCGGCAGAACGGCTTGTCGCTGGCGCAGATGGCGTCGATCGGCATGAAGGCGCTGCGCGAACACGGTTATACGGCGAGCCAGACGTTGATGGCGGCGAATGCGCCATATCTGATCCAGCGCGCGATCGTCGATGGCATGCCCGACGAAGGCGTGCTGCCGGGTGGCCAGGCCGCCGCGATGATCGGCGCAATCGAACCGTGTGCGGCGGTGATCGATCGCATCGTGCAGGAGGCCGTCGAACGTATCGAGGCAATCTGCGCCTTGCGGGGCGAACTCGCCGAGAACACGCACTGACGCATTTCACGAAACAGGGACGGGTAACATGACACAAGCAAGCCATGACGAAGGGGCCGCGCGCCGACCGGCATTCACGATCGCGCGCGTGGGCACGCAGGGCGCAGTGGCCGAATTGACGCTCGACCGGCCGCCGGTCAATGCGCTCGACAGCGAAGACTGGTACGCGCTGGCCGCCGCCATCGACGCACTGGGCCGTGACGACAGCGTGCGCGTGATCCTGCTGCGCGGCGAAGGCCGGGGCTTTTGCGCGGGCGTCGATATCAAGGAACTGGCGGCGTATCCCGAGCGTATCGTCGCTGTGAATGCGGGCAATTACGCGACGTTTCGCGCAGTGCATCGCAGCACCAAGCCGGTGATCGTGGCGGTGCATGGATTCGTGCTGGGCGGTGGTATCGGCATCTGCGGGGCGGCGGATATCGTGATCGCTTCGCAATGCGCGCGCTTTGGCGTACCCGAGATCGACCGCGGTGCGATGGGCGGCGGCGCGCATCTGCAGAGAATGTTCGGAGTCCAGAAGGTTCGTGCGATGTACTTCACCGGCGATATGGTCGATGCGGACGAAGCCTGGCGACTGGGCGCCGTGGAGCGGGTCGTGCCGCGCGAAGGACTGCGCCACGCGGCGCTTGAACTCGCGCAACGCATTGCGGAAAAGAGCGGTGCGATGCTGGCGCTCGCCAAGGAAGCGCTCAACGGCGTGGAAGACGGCGACCTCGAAGACAAATATCGCTGGGAACAGGGCTTCACGTTGCAGGCCTATATGACGAACGATTCGACCGAAGCACGCAGCGCCTTTGTGGAAAAGCGCAGCGCGCAATTCGACGACGCACGCCAATCGCGCGAGGGCCGCGCATGAAACTCGACTACACGCCGCAACAGCGCGCCTTCCGCGAGGAGATTCGTGCATGGCTCGCCGATCACGTGCTGCGTGCGCCGCTGCCGAGCTTCGACACGGAAGCGGGTTTCGCGGCCCATCGCGACTGGGAGCGCACGCTGCATTCGGGGCGCTGGAGCATGGTCACCTGGCCGCGCGAGCTGGGCGGACGGGGCTGCGATCTGATCGAATGGCTGATCTTCGAAGAAGAATACTGGCGCGCCGACGCACCGATGCGCGTGAACCAGAACGGCATCTTCCTGCTTGGCCCCACGCTGATGGACTTCGGCACCGAAGAACAAAAGGCGCGCTTTCTACCGGCGATGGCCTCCGGCGAGCATGTCTGGGCGCAGGGTTGGTCGGAGCCGAACGCCGGTTCGGACATGGCCGCGATTCGCGCAAGCGCGCTGCGCGACGGCGACGATTATCTGCTCAACGGCCAGAAAATCTGGTCGACGCGCGCGGTCTGGGCCGACTGGTTGTTTGGCCTCTTTCGTACCGATCCGCAGTCCACGCGCCATCATGGCCTCACTTTCCTGATGGTGCCGCTGAACGCCCCGGGCATCACGGTACGGCCGATTCGCCAGTTGAACGGGCAGACCGGTTTCGCCGAAATCTTCTTCGACGATGTGCGCGTGCCGGCAGCAAACCGCATCGCCGGAGAAGGCATGGGCTGGCAGGTGGCGATGGCGACGGCGGGCTTCGAACGCGGCTTGATGCTGCGCTCGCCCGCGCGATTCCAGCGCACCGCCGAAGCATTGCGCGATCTACTGATTGCGCACCCGGAAGCGGCGCGGCGCGATCCGTCGTTGCGCGAGCGCGTGGCGTCGGGCTGGATGGACGCACAGGCTTACGCGCTATCCACGTACATGACGGCGAGCCGCTTGCAGAAGGGCGGGCATATTGGCGCGGAATCGAGCACGAACAAGGTGTTCTGGTCGGAACTGGATCTGCGCATGCATCAGACGGCGCTCGATATTCTGGGCGCGCAGGCGGAGGTGGTGCCGCACAGTGTGCAGGACCGCGTGCGCCTGGGCAACTGGCTCGACGGCTTTCTGTTTGCGCAGGCAGGGCCGATCTACGCAGGCACCAACGAAATCCAGCGCAACATCGTCGCCGAACGCATGCTGGGCATGCCGCGCGGTTAATCCGGCAGTTGAACAGCGGAATACACGACACACCATTCGATATGGATTCCTGATCAAAACATGGACTTTTCATTCGACGATGACCAGGAAGCGTTTGCCGATAGCGCACGCCGCTTCCTGATGACCGAGCTGACGCCCGAACTCATTCGCGAGCTTTGGGAAAGCGAAACCGGCCGCTCGGAGCGGCACTGGGCGCAGCTTGCCGAACAGGGCATGACGGGCGTCACGGTGCCCGAGGCGCAAGGCGGTCTGGGCATGAGCACCAACGAATGGGCCTTGCTCGCGCAAACTTGGGGATATTTTGGCGGACCCGATCCGCTGATGGATACCGCGCTGGTGGCTGTGGCGCTGTTGAATCGTCTGCCCGAAAGCGACTGGCGCGACACCTTGCTCGCGCAGATTGCCCAGGGCGGCGCACGCGTTGCGCTTGGACATCCCGTCAATCCGTATGTGGCCGATGCACATGTTGCACACGTGCTGCTGTGCGAGCGCGACGGCGAGTTGCATCGCGTAACGCCCGCAGCCTGCTCGCTTCAGGGAGTGGAAAGCGTGGACCAGTCGCGGCGTTTATTCGCGCTCGGCTGGACACCCGATGCATCCACGCGCATCGCCAATACGCAAGAAGCCGCACCCTTGCTCGACACCATGCTCGATCACGGCGCGTTTGCCGTAGCGGCGCAATTGCTCGGCCTCACACAGCGCGTGCTGGACGCGGCGATCGATTACACCTCGCAACGCAAGCAGTTCGGCAAGCCTATCGGCGCGTATCAGGCCGTCAAGCACCTGCTTGCCGATGTCGCGATCCGCTATGAATTCGCGCGTCCCGTGGTGTATCGCGCTGCCTGCGCGCTTGCGACCCACGACCCGCAACGTGCGCTTTATGTCTCGCACGCGAAGCTCGCCGCGCTATCCGCAGCACAGCTTGCCGCGCGCAACGCAATTCAGGTGCACGGCGCGATGGGCTACACGTGGGAGCTGGATCTGCAGATTTTCGTCAAGCGCATCTGGGCGCTGGCTGGACATTGGGGCGATACGACGTTCCACCGTGAACGCGTCGCGCGCACGCTGATCGATGCGCGCGCACCTATCGGTCCGGCTCGCACTTTCGAACTGGAGTGAAGATGAAACAGGCCTATATCGTCGATGCGCTGCGTACGCCCACGGGGCGGCGCAAAGGTTCGCTCGCTGCGGTGCACGCAGCGGATCTCGGCGGCTTCGTGCTGAAGGAGCTGGTCGCGCGTAACGCCATTCCTGCCGAAGATTATGACGACGTGGTGTTCGGCTGCGTGGACACCATCGGTCCGCTCGCGGGCAACATCGCGCGCACGTGCTGGCTGGCTGCGGGCTTGCCGCTCACGGTGCCGGGCGTGACGGTGGATCGCCAGTGCGGCTCCTCGCAACAGGCTGTGCATTTTGCGGCGCAGGCCGTCATGAGCGGCGTGCAGGACGTGGTGATCGCAGGCGGTGTGCAGACGATGACGCAGATTCCTATTTCGTCTGCGATGACGGCGGCGGTGTCGCTGGGTTTTAGCGATCCATTTTCGGGCAGCACGGGTTGGCGCGCGCGCTTTGGCGATGCGCCCGTATCGCAGTTCGACGCGGCGCAGCGGATTGCGGATCACTGGGGGCTTTCGCGCGAAGTGATGGAGCGTTACGCGCTGGAGAGTCATCGGCGTGCGGTTGCTGCGATCGAATCGAAGCGTTTTGCCCGTGAAATCGTGCCGTGTTTTGGGCTTGCGCACGACGAAACGCCGCGCCCCGATACGTCTCTGGAGAAGATGGCGACGCTCGAACCGCTAATGCCTGGCGGCTCGTTGACGGCAGCCGTGTCGAGCCAGACCTGCGATGCCGCAGCGGCGCTGTTGATCGTTTCCGAGGACGCATTGCGCCGTTATGGTCTCGTACCGCGCGCGCGTATTCATCACCTGAGCGTGCTTGGCGACGATCCGCTCTGGATGCTCACCGCGACGATTCCGGCCACGCGCCATGCGCTGAAAAAAGCCGGGCTTTCGCTGGCAGATATCGATGTCGTTGAAATCAACGAGGCATTTGCGTCGGTGGCATTGGCCTGGCTTGCGGAATCGGCTTATGACCCTGCACGCACGAATCCGAATGGTGGCGCGATTGCATTGGGTCATCCGCTGGGTGCAACGGGCGCGCGCCTGATGACGACCTTGTTGCATGAACTGGAGCGCACGAACGGACGATACGGACTCCAGACAATGTGCGAAGGCGGCGGACTCGCAAACGTGACGATCATCGAACGTCTTTGAAGCGACGCTTCGAAACGAAAGAGCACTACACAAGAGGTCAGGCATGGGAATCTGTACAGGACGTACCGTCATCGTCACGGGCGCAGGCGGCGGGTTGGGGCGCGAATATGCGCTCGCACTGGCGACGCAAGGCGCGGCGGTCGTGGTCAACGATCTGCGCGCGGAGGCGGCGCAAGCCGTCTGCGACGAGATCGTGCAGGCAGGCGGCCGCGCGCTCGCCAACGCCGCCGACATCACGCGCATGGACACGGCGCAACGTATCGTCGATGCGGCACAAGCGGCGTTCGGCGCCATCCACGCGCTGGTGAATAACGCTGGCGTGTGCCGCGACCGCATGTTCACGAGCATTACGGAAGACGACTGGGACACCGTGATGCGCGTGCATCTGCGCGGCCACTTTTGCCTCGCGCAGATTCTCGCGCGTGGCTGGCGCGACGCGGCCAAGGCTGGCACGCCGGTATCGGCGCGCATTATCAATACGAGTTCCGGGGCTGGCTTGCAAGGCTCGATCGGACAGTCGAACTACGGCGCGGCGAAGGCGGGCATCGCCGCGCTCACGCTCATGCAGGCCGCGGAGTTGCAGCGCTATGGCGTCTGCGCGAACGCGCTGGCGCCATCGGCGCGCACGGCCATGACCGAAACCGTCTTTGCAGACATGATGAAAAAGCCCGAGGACGGCAGCTTCGATGCCTTCGATCCGGCAAACGTTGCGCCGCTGGTCGTGTGGCTTGCGAGCGAGCAGTCGGGCGATGTCACGGGCCAGGTTTTCGAAGTCGCAGGCGGCATGATCTCGGTGGCCGAAGGCTGGCGCAGCGGCCCGCGCGTGGATCGCGGCGCGCGTTGGCCGGCGGGCGAAGTGGGCGCTGCCGTGACGGCGCTGCTCACGCAGGTTCGCCCGGCGCAGCGTGTCTATGGAAGCTGATGCCATGGATCTCGGGCTGAGCGAAGAGGAAGCGCTGATACGCGATAGCGCCGCCGAAGTGCTGGCGCAGCAAAGCGCATCCGCCGATGTACGTCGCGCATTGGAGCGTCATGCGGGCTACGACGCGGCGCTCTGGCAGACGATCGCCGCGGAACTGGGCTGGTGTGGCTTGAGCGTGCCTGAACGGGCGGGCGGCGCGGGGCTGGGCGCGAAGGCACTTGCGCTGGTGATGGAGCAATTGGGGCGTCGGCTTGCGTGCGTGCCGTACTTCGGCACGGCGGTGCTGGCCGCGCAGTCGTTGACGCAATGCTTGCCGCACGAGCGTGCCCATGCAGAACCCAACGAAGAGATCGTGCGCTGGCTCGCGCGGATTGCAGCGGGCGAGACGCGGGCCGCGCTGGCGCTGGCGCAGTCGGCGCCATTCGATGCAGGCGACGCGCAAACGTGGTCTATCGAGGCTCATAAAACGGCCGACGGCTACAAACTCAGCGGAAAAGCGGGCGCAGTGATCGACGGCGTGATGGCCGATTTGCTGCTCGTGCCTGCACGCGATGGCGCTGAGATTGCGCTGTTCGCCGTGGAGACGACCCAGCCTGGCGTTTCGCGCCGGCCGCTAACGACGCTGGACGGCACGCGGCCCTTCGCGTCCATCGCGCTTGAAAACGTGGGCGTTGCGCGTTCGGCCTGCCTCGCGCGCGGCGAGACGGTGCGTGATGCGCTCACTCGCACGGCATGGTTCGCCGCGCTGGCGCTTGCCGCCGAACAACTCGGCGCGGCGCAGCAATGTCTCGATCTCACGCTCGCTTATACGTCGGAGCGCGTGCAGTTTGGCCGCACGATCGCTTCGTTTCAGGCGGTCAAGCATCGCTGCGCGGACATGCTGATCGCGGTGGAAGCGGCTCGATCCGCAGTGCTCGGCGCGGCGGCCGTGTGGGACGCGACGCAGGGCGCGCCCACGGCCGCTGCTTTCGCCGAGGTGGCCGTCGCTAAAGCCAGCGCTAACGATGCGCTGCGCTACTGCGCGCAGGAAGCCATTCAATTGCACGGCGGAGTAGGATTTACCTGGGAGTACGATCCACAGCTTTATTTCAAGCGTGCGCAGGCATCTGGCGCGCTGTTTGGATCGACGCCGCGTTTGCTCGACTGGCTGGCGCACCACGTAATCGACGTTGCAGGAGCACACGCATGAACGCACGCATCGATGAATACCGCAGCGAGCGCCATCTGCGCGAATCCATCGCCGCATGGATGGAAGCGCATCTGTGTGGCGAATTCGCCTGCCTGCGCTTTCGCGGCGGCCCCGGCGACGAAGACGCATTTCCCGCGTTGCGCAAGGCATGGGAACGCGAACTGGCGGCGGGCGGCTGGACGGGGCTGGGCTGGCCGGTGGAAGCCGGCGGGCGCGGCTGGAGCGTGGCCGATCAGGTGATTTTTCACGAGGAATATGCACGTGCAGGCGGACCCGGCCGCATGGGCCATATCGGCGAAGGGCTGCTCGGCCCCACGCTGATTGCCTGCGGTAACGCCGACCAGCACGCGCGTTTTCTGCCCGGCATTCTCGCCGGCACGCAGTTCTGGTGTCAGGGCTATTCGGAGCCCGGCGCGGGGTCCGATCTCGCCAACGTACGCACGCGCGCCGAACGCCAGCCGGACGGCGCCTGGCGTATCGACGGGCAGAAGGTCTGGACTTCGCTCGCGCACGACTCCGAGTGGATTTTCGTGCTCGCGCGCAGCGATCCGCAATCGCGCGGCAACAAGGGGCTGTCGTTTTTCCTCGTGCCGCTCGATCAGCCTGGGATCGACATTCGCCCGATCCGGCAGATGAATGGCGGTGCGGAATTCAATGAAGTCTTTTTCGACGCTGCGCGCGCCGAAGCGGCCGATCTGGTGGGCGAACCCGGCGACGGCTGGCGTATCGCCATGACGCTGCTCGGTTTCGAGCGCGGCATTTCCACGCTGGGTCAGCAGATGCAGTTTATTCGCGAGCTCGACTGGGTGATCGAAGCCGCGCGCGAGGCTGGCATGGCAAACGAGCCTTCGATTCGCGCGCGTATCGCCCAGGCGTGGGCCGGGCTGCGTGTCATGCGCCATAACGCGGTGCGGATGCTGGGCGCGGCAAACGCAGACGGCGCTCAGGACAAGGCGGCGCTGATCTACAAGTATTACTGGTCGAACTGGCATCGCGATCTGGGGCAACTGGCGATGGACGTGCTGGGCGAGCAGGCGAATTTCGTCGACGCCGCCGATGCGGGTCATACGAAACGCAGACGCCTGCAAGGCGTATTTCTCTTCTCGCGCGCCGACACAATCTACGCCGGCACCAACGAAATCCAGCTCAATATCATCGCCGAGCGCGGGCTCGGCATGCCGAAAGAACCTCGAGGTCAAGCATGAACGCAGAACATCGTCTCGCCGTTGCACCGGCCTATGTAGCAGGGCATCAACTCCTCGCAGGCAAGAGCGTGCTGATTACGGCCGCTGCGGGCGCGGGCATCGGCTTCGCGGCGGCGAAGCGTTGCGCGGAAGAAGGCTGCCGCGCGCTGATCGTCTCCGATATCCACGAGAAGCGCCTGAGCGATGCGGTAGCGAAGTTGCGCGACGAAACTGGCCTTGCCGACATCCACGGCCAGCTTTGCGACGTCTCGAACGAAGCCGACGTGCGCGCGCTGGTGGCCTATGCGGAAGCGCAAACGGGCGGCGTGGACGTGCTGATCAACAACGCGGGGCTGGGCGGCTCGTGCCGTCTAGTCGATATGGACGATGCGCAATGGTCGCGCGTGCTCGACATTAGCCTGACTGGCACGTTTCGCATGATGCGCGCGATGCTGCCGCCGATGCAGGCGCGTGGGCGCGGTGTGATCGTCAATAACGCTTCTGTGCTGGGCTGGCGCGCGCAGGCGGAGCAGGCGCACTACGCCGCGGCCAAGGCTGGCGTAATGGCGCTCACGCGCTGCACCGCGCTGGAAGCAGCGCCTTATGGCGTGCGCATCAATGCGGTTGCGCCCAGTATTGCGCTGCACGATTTTCTGAAGAAGTCGGCTCCGGCCGAATTGCTCGAACAACTGGCGTCGCGCGAAGCTTTCGGGCGCGCCGCCGAAGTCTGGGAGGTGGCCAACGTGATGGTGTTTCTCGCAAGCGATTACGCGTCGTATCTCACGGGCGAAGTGCTTTCCGTGAGCAGCCAGCACGCATGATGAACGCTACCGATCTTTATGAAAGCGGCGCGCCGGTGCGTGTATTTGCGCAACCGGGCGACTTGCTCGATGCGGTGGGCGAGCGCCTGGGCGAGAGCCCGTGGTTGGCCATCGACCAAACGCGCATCGATCTGTTCGCCGATGCCACGCTCGATCATCAATGGGTTCACGTCGATCCCGCGCGTGCGGGTAGCGGGCCATTCGGCGGATGCATCGCGCACGGCTATCTGACGCTTTCGCTCGTCAATTATTTTCTGCCGCAGATCGTGCGTATCGATGGTGCAAGCATGGGCGTGAATTACGGCTGCGAGCGCGTGCGTTTTCCCGCGCCGGTACGGGTGGGCGCGCGCGTGCGCGGGGTGGCTGAACTCTTGCGCGCCGAGGCGCTGGAAGGCGGCGTGCAGGCGTGGATACGCGTGAGCGTGGAGATCGAAGGCGAGTCGAAACCGGGCTGCGTCGCCGATACCATCAGCCGCTATTACTTCTGATTTCAACCCAATTCTATTGGGTCATTTGCAACAGGAAAGCATTCGATGAACGAAGCCGTGATTGTTTCGGTGGCGCGTACTCCCATCGGCAAAGCCTACCGGGGCGCCTTCAACGATACCGAGGCGCCCGCGCTGGGCGGCCATGTGGTGCGCGCCGCCATCGCGCGAGCGGGGCTGGAAGGCCGCGAGATCGACGATGTCATCATGGGTTGCGCCGCGCAACAGGGTACGCAGGGCTATAACATCGGGCGGCTTTCAGCGGCGGCCGCCGGCTTGCCAGCGAGTGTGCCGGGCATGGCGCTCGATCGCATGTGCTCGTCGGGCTTGATGTCGATTGCCGTGGCTTCGCGCAGTATCGCGAGCGGCGACGCCGATATCGTCGTGGCCGGCGGCGTGGAGTCGATCACGCTCACGCAGAATCGCCATAAAAACAGCTATCGCGCGCGTGCCGAAAGCGTGCTTGCGCATCAGCCCGCCGCCTATATGGCGATGATCGAAACGGCGGAAGTGGTGTCGCGCCGCTACGGCATCAGCCGCGCGGATCAGGATGCGTTTTCGCTGGAAAGCCAGCGTCGTACCGCAGCCGCGCAGGCGGCTGGGCGATTCGATGCGGAGATCGCGCCGATGCACGTGCGCCGCGCCTTGTTCGACAAGGAAGGCAACATCACAGGTCACGAAGATCTGCGGGCCACACGCGACGAATGCAATCGCGCCGATACCAGCGCCGAAAGTCTGGCCGCGCTCAAGCCGGTATGGAGCGGCGGCGAGGCCGTGGCACAAGGCGAATTCATCACCGCGGGCAATGCTTCGCAGCTTTCGGACGGCGCGGCGGCGGTGGTGGTGATGAGCGCACAAAGCGCGCGCGCGCGAGGACTTGCGCCGCTCGGCATCTTTCGCGGTCTTGCGGTGGCGGGTTGCGAAGCCGACGAAATGGGGATCGGCCCGGTGTTTGCGGTGCCGCGTCTGCTCGAAAAGCATCGCCTCAGCGTGAGCGATATCGGCATCTGGGAACTGAATGAAGCATTCGCTTGCCAGGCCATCTATTGTCGAGATCAATTAGGTATCCCAATGGAGCGATTGAACGTCGATGGCGGGGCGATTTCGCTGGGGCACCCGTTCGGCATGTCGGGCACGCGTATGACGATGCATGCGCTGATCGAAGGGCGGCGGCGCGGTGCGCGGCTGGCCGTGGTGACCATGTGTATCGGCGGCGGGATGGGCGCGGCGGCGTTGTTCGAGATTCCCGCATAAAACGCAGCGCAGCATCAAGAAAGCAGCACACGACAACATCGAGGAGACACCCCATGAAAACTTCGCTTCCGGGCTTGCTGATGTCGGCGGCGGTGCTGGGCGCGGCGCTCTTCGCGTTTGCGCCACGGCCTTTGCCCGCGTTTCCCGCGAGCGCGATTGCGGCCAACCGGCTGCAGATCAACGGACTCGCGCAGGCGGGCTCGCGCACGGTGGCGGTGGGCGAGCGCGGCGTGATCCTGCTGAGCGACGATGCGGGGACGAACTGGCGGCGAGCAGCGGTGTCGCCGGATGAAGCCTCGACGCTCACCGAAGTGTTCTTCGTCACGCCGCGCGTGGGCGTGGCCGTGGGGCACGACGGCTGGATCGTGCGGACGGTCGATGGCGGCGAACACTGGCAGGAAGTGCGTTTCGATCGTCGCCATTCGGACCCGCTGCTCGCGATCTGGGGGCGTGCCAACGGGCCGATGTTCGTGGTGGGCAGCTTCGGCCAGTTGCTGGTTTCGCAGGATGAAGGCGCGACCTGGCGTGTGGAAAAGACTCCGGCGGCCGACCGCCATCTCAATGCGATTGCCGGTGACGCCGATGGCCGTATCGTCATCGCAGGCGAAACGGGCACGCTGCTGGTTTCGAGCGATGGTGGTGCGAACTGGGAAAAGCGCGACTCGCCTTACGCGGGTTCGCTCTTTGGCGTTTTGCCGCTGGGTAATCGCTCGTGGCTGGCCTATGGCATGCGCGGCAACGTGCTGCGTTCGAACGACGACGGGCAGACGTGGGCGCATATCGACAGCGGCGTCGGTGTTTCGTATTTCGGCGCAACGGAATTGCCAGGCGGGCGTCTGGTGCTGGTGGGCCAGGGCGGTGCGATCGTCACCTCGGACGATGGCGGCGAACACTATGCCGTGCGCAAGGCAGGCGGTGTGCAAAGCCTGGCTGCCGTGCTGGGCGAGGCTCCGGGGCAAGGGGCAGGGCAGGTGCACCTGCTCGTAGCTGGCGAAGCGGGCGTGACGCGCTGGGCGCTGCCTGCATCGGCCGCAAAGGCTCATACGCCATCCTGAAGCCGGGCTGTTTATCTATACCTCGTACTGCGAAATAAAAGGCTAGCACATGACCGCCAATTCCCGACTTTCCGCGCTCGCGCGCTTCGTGGACCGCTGCGCCGGCGCGATCATGCGTCATCGTCTCGCGCTGATCGCCATCTGTATGGCGCTGACGGCTGCATTCGGTTATTCGGCCACGCGGCTGCGGCTCGATCCGGGCTTCAACAAGATGATTCCGATGGAACACCCGTATATGCAGGTGTTCAATCGCTACGCGAGTGCGTTTCCGGGCGCGAACACGGTCCTCGTGAGTCTGCGCTGGAAGGGGCAAGGCGATATCTACAACGAGCCGTTCATGGACGCGCTGCGTCACGCGACGGACGATGTGTTCTTTATTCCGGGCGTGAATCGCTCGCGCGTGTTTTCGCTTTTCACGCCGAACGTGCGCTACACGGAGGTGACGGAAGCAGGTTTTCGCGGCGACGTGGTGGTGCCCGGCCAGTTCAGCAGCAACAATCCGAACGACCTTGCGAAGGTGCGCCGCAACGTGGCGCGATCCGGGCAGATCGGCCGGCTGGTGAGCAACGACCTGAAGGCCGCGCTGATTCGTGCGGAATTGCGCGAGACCGATCCCGTCACTGGCAAGCGGCTCGACTATAGCGCGGTGGCGAAGCAACTCGAACAGATTCGCACGCGTTATGCCGGGCAGAATGTCGAAGTCGATATTATCGGCTTTGCGAAACTGGTGGGCGATGTGGAAGCGGGTATTGCGGGCGTGATGGTGTTTTTCGGCATTGCGTTTGCGATTACGGCATTGCTGCTGCTGGCCTATACGCGTTCGCTGCGCACGACGGCGCTTGCGTTGTGCGTGGCGTTGCTGCCGGTAGTGTGGTTGTTGGGCGCATTGCCGATGCTCGGGCTAGGTATCGATCCGATGTCGATACTCGTGCCGTTTTTGATTTTTTCGATCGGTGTATCGCATGCGGTGCAAATGACCAATGCGTGGAAACAGGCCCTTGCGACTGGACTCAATTCGAGCGATGCGGCGCGCGACGCATTTCGAAAACTCTTTGTGCCGGGCACCGTTGCGCTGCTCACAAATGCGCTGGGCTTTATGGTGATCATGCGTATTCGCATCGATATCGTGCGAGAACTGGGCATTACGGCATGCCTGGGCGTGTTGCTGATGATCGTCACCAACAAGGTGTTTTTGCCGATTCTGCTTTCGTACACGCGTCTTGAACGCAGTGCATTAGCGCGTGCGCAGCGTCGCGCGGTGCGTGGCCAGAGCGGTGCTAAAGCGGATGGCTGGGCGCGCTTTGGTGTCTTCGCGAGGCCGCTGCCGGCGCTGGGCGTATTCGCATTGGCGCTCGGTCTGCTGGCGTTTGGCGCACAGGCATCGCGTGCATTGCAGATCGGCGATATCGGTTCGGGTGCGCCCGAATTGCGTGCGAATTCGCGCTATAACGTGGACAACGCGCGCATCACGAGTCAGTACAACATCGGCGTGGATGCGCTCGCCGTGATCGTGGAAACGCAAGGTTATGACGATGCCTGCCTTCATTACCCGGTGATGAGCGCGATCGAGCGTTTTGAAATGCAGATGCGTGGCGTGGCCGGTGTGCAGTCGGTGGTGAGTGTGCCGTCGCTGGCCAACGTGTCGATTGCCGCGTTTAACGAGGGCAATCCGCACTGGGCAGCGTTGCCGCGCTCGAGCGATGGTTTGACGCAGGGCGCGAGCGCATTCGATCCCGACAACGGCATGAACACCGAAAACTGCCAGGCGATCCAGGTGCTGATCTACACCGATAACCACGAAGGGCGCACGATCGCGCACATCGTCGACGAGATCAAGCGCTTCGCTGCCGAGGACGAAACAAAGGGCGTGGCGTTTCGCCTGGCGGGCGGCAACGTGGGCGTGATGGCGGCGACCAACGAAGCCGTTGCCGATGCGGAAATCTCCATGCTGTTGTCGATCTTTGGCGCAATCGCGCTGCTGTGTTTCGTGACGTTCCGCTCGTGGCGCGCGGTATTGTGCATCATCGTGCCGCTGACGATTGTTTCTATACTCTGCAATGCGGTGATGGCCTGGTTGGGTATCGGCCTCAAAGTGGCGACGTTGCCGGTGATTACGCTTGGCGTGGGTGTGGGCGTCGATTACGGAATCTATCTGTACGAGCGGTTGCAGCACGAATTGCGCGCGGGCGCGCCGCTGCCAGAGGCGTTTGGCGCGGCCATGCGCCAGCGTGGCACGGCGGCGCTGTTCACGGCGGTGACGATGTTTATCGGCGTGGGTACGTGGGCGCTTTCCGCGTTGAAGTTTCAGATGGATATGGGCGTGCTGCTGGCCTTCATGTTCCTGGTCAACCTGTTTGGCGCGGTGTTTCTGCTGCCGGCGCTGGCAGCGTGGCTCGGTGTCGAGCGCGCGGAGCGGCGCGAGGTGCTGGGCAGCCAGCAAACGGTGCGCGGCGCGGCGGTGGTGCAGGCGGGCCAGTAAGGACTTCGCTGTGACCCGGGCGCGATGCCGTTAGAATCGAGGCTTCGCATCGATTAACGTGATTCGCGCCATGAAATACCTTGCTTCAGTTTTCGCCGCCCTTGCTGCGGCCGTTGCCATCGGCAGTCCGCTCGCGCATGCTCAGAGCGCGAGCGACGCGGCATCATCGCAACAGGAATGCTCGATTGGCCGCGCTAGCGGAGTGGCGGGCGCGGCGGCCAGCATGCGCGAATATCTGGCGTTGCCCGAGCGCGACCGCTACCGCTATTTCGCCGATCACCAGATCGACTGCAGTGTTGGCGACGACGGGCGCGCCACGGGTTGCGTGGGCCTCGTCAACCTGCGCAACGACAAGGTTAGCGTGTACGACGACAGCGACCCGGTGACGACCACGGTGGTCGCGCGCATCGAACTCGAACACGGTACTTATCCGCTCATCATCGTGGTGCGCAAGCAGGACATCAAGTGCGATGACTGAGTGAACCAGCGGTCATATTCTCCTCGTTCGTCCCTAGTCCGTCGGGACGATGAATGGTGCGCGGCGCGCGATTAAGGTGGCATGAGCAATCTTATATGCCACGCGCTCCATTCAAACAGGAGGAGAACCTATGTCCGCACGTCCCTACAAGATCGAAGCCCAGCCGCTCGTACAACGCTACGCCCGGGGCTGGCACTGCCTTGGCCTCGCAAGCGAGTATCAGGACGGGCAGCCGCACACGCTGAATATATTCGGCCGACGGCTCGCGGCGTTTGCCGATTCTACGGGCCGCATTCGTATCGTCGACGGCTTTTGTCCGCATATGGGCGCCGATCTTTCAACCGGCCGCGTTGATGGCGATACGCTGGTATGTCCGTTTCACGGCTGGCAATGGGACGGAGATGGGCAATGCCAGTCGATACCTTATTGCAAACGCATTCCACCGAAAGCAAAGATCGGCACATGGCATACGTGTGTGCAGAATCAACTGCTGTTTGTCTGGCACGATCCCGAAGGCGGTGAGCCGACCGCCGATGTGGCGATTCCTGCGATTGCCGCGTGTGAATCCGATGAGTGGTCGGATTGGGTTGTCGACAAGATGGTGATCGGCACGAATTGCCGCGAGCTGGTGGATAACATCTCCGATATGGCGCACTTCGGGACCGTGCATGGCGCGCCGGTTGATTACTTTGCGAATCTCTTTGAGGATCATAAGGCGACCCAATTGCTGGTGGGGCGTAGCGAGCGGCTGGGCGGCGATGAGCTGGTGGCGTTGTCGACTTATTTCGGGCCGGCTTATCACATTACCGAAATGACTGGGCAGAGTGGCGGGTATCCTGTTCACTCGATTTTGCTGAACTGTCATGTGCCGATCGATATGAATAGCTTCGAGCTGCGCTATGGGGTGATGGTCAAGAAGATTGCCGGGGTTTCCGAGGAGCAGAATCTTGAGATCGCCAGGGCTTATGTGGCGCAGGCGCAGGCCGCTTTTTATGAGGATGTGGCGATCTGGGATAGTAAGACGCGGATCGATAATCCGCTGCTTTGTGAGGGGGATGGCCCGCTTTATCAGATGCGGGATTGGTATGGGCAGTTTTATCTTGATGTGGGGGATGTGCGGGTTTCTAGTCGGCAGAGGAAGGTGTTTGAGATTACCGTTAGGGACGGCGGGAGTGTGCCGCCTTTGCATCATGTTTTTGAGGGGTGATTTTTTTCGCATCTCTGGCGGTGGCGCGTATCCTTGTGTTCGTGTCGGTCTATTAGCGTCGCCCCTGTGCGGGGCGGCACCTACTTTTCTTTGCAGCGGCAAAGAAAAGTAGGGCAAAAGAAAGCCGCTCACACCGCCAGTGTGACGCAGTCCACAAACAGCCGTTAAGGGGGAAAGGTATAGGAGCATCCGGTCCCTCGCACCATACCACTAAGTGACAAGGCGCCCGCCCACCCGGGGGCGCTATGCGCCCCGAGAGGCATAACGCAAACCGAAGGTTTGCTGGTTTCCGTGGCAGACCCAACCGTTGCGCGCGCAGCGAGCAACGGGATGAATGACGGCTTTGTCACTACCTTTGAAGGTGCGAGGTGACGGACGCCCCTATACCATTCCCCGCGTAAGGCTGGTTGTGGACTTCGTCACATTGGCGGTGTGAGCGGCTTTCTTTGCCTACTTTCTTTGCCGCCGCAAAGAAAGTAGGTGCCGCCCCGCACAGGGGCAACGCTAATAGACCGACACGACCACAAGGAAATGCCAACCCCCCAATTAAACAAAAGAAAAACTAAAAAGCAACCCCACGCCCCAAAAGATAATTCCGCCGAATCAAATCAACATCAACATGCAGCACATCGCGCAAATACCGTTGCATCCCACCATACCGCGCATCAATAACCTGCATCGCAGCGCCAATATAGTCAGCATCCACCTCAAGCAAAGGCAAGGCCACCGCCGGCTCCACCCCAATTTCCCGCAACTGCGCAATCGCCAAAGCGTTATAACCCGCATTAACCCGATTAGACTCAAGGTAGTTAGCAACGACAGTAGCGCGATCCACCCCTAACGCAGAAAGCAGCAAAACAGTCGCAAACCCAGTCCGATCCTTCCCTGCGGTACAGTGAAAGAGCAAAGTCTGATCGGCCTCAGCACGCTTCAAAAAGCGCGTAAACTGCTCCTGATAGTCCACCGGAAACTGCCGATAAATCCCCACCATAAACGCATGCATTTGCGCAGGCGTAGACCGCTTGAGCATCGGCACGATCGCAGCCGGCGACAGATCGCCAGCAAGCACAGGATCGGCACGCCACGGAAATCGCTCAGCAAAAGCCGCTTCAGCCGAAGTCTTTTCGCTATCGGCCCGAAAATCGACCACCGCGTCGAGCCGCATTGCATCGAGCCGCTCAAAATCCCCAGCCGTCCCTAACGCAGGATTGCCGCTGCGATAAAGTCGATGTGGCGCGATCACCTTGCCGTCGGCGCCCACAAGGCCGCCCAGATCGCGCAGATTCTGGATATGCTGCATAGGAACCGGGCGATCGGAATCCTGAGCGAATGCACCGCCCGCAGCCAATCCGATGCAAAGCGACACACCCGCAATCTGAAGCTTGAATAGAGTTCGAGTCATAAATTCCGCAAAAAAAGAAAAAACGCGCACCATCCAGCGACAGCGCGCGTATCCGAAATAGCAGGCAAAAGAAGCAAAAGAAACAAAACAATCAAACAGCAACACTCAAACCACGCTCGCGTGCCAACGTAATCGCGGTGTCCTCGATCATGTCTTCCTGGCCGCCCACGAGCCGCTGTCGCCCCATCTCTACAAGAATGTCCCGCGCCGGCACGCCATATCGGGCTTCAGCACGCTTGGCAAACAGCAGGAACGACGAATAAACCCCGGCATAACCCAGCGTCAGCGCATCGCGATCAATACGAATTGGCGCATCCATGATCGGCATGACGAGGTCTTCGGCAACATCGGAAATCGCAAAGACATCCACTCCCGTTTCAATGCCCATGCGCTCGCATACGGCCACGAAAACTTCCATCGGCGTATTGCCTGCGCCCGCGCCAAGTCCAGCGGCCGCCGCATCGATACGATTCGCGCCAGCGGCAATCGCCGCGAGTGAGTTGGCAATCCCCATCGCGAGATTATGGTGGCCATGAAAGCCGAGTTCGGTCTCCGGCCGCAGTGCTTCGCGCACGGGCACAAGGCGCGCGCTCACGTCATCGGGCAGCATGTAGCCCGCCGAATCGGTAATGTAAATGCAGTTCGCCCCATACGATTCCATGAGCTTCGCCTGCTGCACGAGCAATTCTGGCGGCGCCATGTGCGCCATCATCAGAAAGCCCACGGTATCCATGCCCAGTTCGCGTGCGAGGCCAATGTGCTGGCCCGATACGTCGGCTTCCGTGCAATGCGTCGCCACGCGGATCGTATTCACGCCCAGGCCGTGCGCCATGCGCAGATGTTCGACCGTGCCGATGCCCGGCAGCAATAACGCCGATACCTTCGCCTGTTTCAATTCGCCAATCACCGCTTCCAGATAGGCTTCGTCGCTATGCGCCGGAAAGCCGTAATTGACCGATGCCCCGCCCAGGCCGTCGCCGTGCGTGACTTCGATAAGCGGCACGCCAGCGGCGTCGAGTCCTCGTGCAATGGCGCGCATCTGATCCAGCGAGATCTGGTGGCGCTTGGGATGCATGCCGTCGCGTAGCGTCATGTCGTGCACGGTGATGCGTTTGCCAGCGAGCGGGTGAGTGGCTTTTACAGCGTCTTTTTCAGCAGTTTTTTGCATCGTCGTTCCCTCGTGTGCGATTTCAGACCGCAGCCAGCATCTGCTCGGCGAAGATCTCGCCGGTACGCGCCGCGGCGGCCGTCATGATGTCGAGATTGCCCGCGTAGCGCGGCAGGTAATCGCCCAGGCCCGCGACTTCCATGAATACGGAGACGCGTTTGCCGTCGAACACCGGGCCGTTCTTGAGCGTGTAGCCCGGCACGTAGCGCTGCACTTCTTTCACCATCGCATGCACCGATGCGGTAATCGCTTCGACATCAGGTTCGTCGACGGTCAGGCAGTGAATCGTGTCGCGCATGATGAGCGGCGGCTCGGCGGGGTTGATGACGATGATGGCTTTGCCGCGCTGCGCCCCGCCCACGGTTTCGATCGCACGCGAAGTGGTGCGCGTGAATTCGTCGATATTTTTACGCGTGCCCGGACCAACCGAGCGCGATGACACCGTCGCGACGATCTCGCCATAGGCCACAGGCTGAACGCGTGCGACGGCGTGCACGATCGGAATCGTCGCCTGGCCGCCGCAGGTGACCATGTTGACGTTAGGCGTGTCGGCCAGAAACTCGCCGAGATTAACGGGCGGCACGCAAAACGGGCCGATGGCAGCAGGCGTGAGGTCGATCACGCGCACGCCGCGCGCCGTGAGTTTGTCGGAGTGCTCGCGGTGTACATAAGCCGAAGTGGCGTCGAAGGCGATACGGATGCCGTCGGCTTGCAGATGCGGCAACAGTCCGTCGATGCCCTCGGCAGTGGTCTTGAGGCCCAGCGCCTGGGCGCGTGCGAGTCCATCGGAAGACGGATCGACGCCCACCATCCAGACGGGGTCGAGCACGGCGCTACGGCGCAGTTTATAAAGCAGATCGGTGCCGATATTGCCAGGGCCGATCAGCGCGCATGGAATTTTGCTCATGGAGTGTCCTTGTCGAAATCCTGTTTCAAATCATTCGGATTGCTGATGAGTTATTTGCCGGTCAGACGAAACTCACTTCACAGCCGCCGATACCTTCGATCTGCATCGATAGCCGGTCGCCCGTCGTCACCGGAATCAGCGCGGCCAGCGCGCCCGACAGCACGACTTCGCCCGCAAGCAGCGGCATGCCCAGCTCGCCGAGCGTGTTGGCCAGCCAGGCGACGGCATCGGCGGGGTGGCCCAGTGCGGCCGCGCCTATGCCTTCACCCGCGTTTGCGCCGTTCTTGTCGATACGCATGCGGCAGGCTGCGAGGTCCACGGCATGCGGCGCGACGCGCTCGCGGCCGAGCACATACACGCCACTGGAGGCGTTATCGGCCACGGTATCGCCGATGCGGATCGCCCAGTCGCGAATCCGCGAATCGACGATCTCGAAGCAGGCGCCCACTGCTTCGGTGGCTTCCAGCACTTCGGTGCGGTCGACGCCTGGGCCGCACAGGTCGCGGCGCAGATAAAACGCGATCTCGCCTTCGGCGCGCGGCTGGATCAGCGTATCGGCGCGAATCGCCGCGCCGCTTTCGTACTGCATGCCGGAAAGCAGCATGCCGAAATCGGGCTGGCGCACATCGAGCATGTCCTGCACGGCCTGGCTCGTCACGCCGATCTTCTTGCCGACGACGGTTTCGCCTGCGGCCACGCGGCGTGCGATGTAGTGTTGCTGGATGCGATAGGCGTCGGAGAGCGGCAGCGCGGGTAGACGCGCGCTAAGCGGTGCGATGGGCGTGCGCTCGCGCCAGGCGGCGTAGAGCGCGTCGCCAAGCGCCGCGAGTTGGGCTGATGTCATGACGATGGGATGAAAAGCGCTTCGTTCGAAGCGTGAAAACACGTGAAAGCACGTGAAAACACGTAAAAGCACGTGAAAACACGTAAAAGCGCCCACCTGCGTAAAGACAGGCGGGCGTGAGAGGGCGGCTGACGTCAGACGCCGTCGCCGCGAATCGCGTCGGGCGAGTAATAGGCCTCGTTGGTCTGCGTGGTGGGCGTGAGAACCGGCATCGGCTCCTGATTCGTCAGGCGGTCCGCGTAATAGGCGCCCGAGATCAGGTCGTGATAGAACACCGAAGTCGAATAGAAGGTCTTCGCATCGAACGCGTAAAGCGTGGGCGCGAAGTTGGTGCGCCAGAGCGTGCCGCGTGCGTCGTAGTTGTCGGCGGCGACGGCGTTCCAGGTGTCCTCATCCAGATACAGCACGCGCTTGGCGTATTGATGGCGGAAACCCGGTTTGAGCGTGGCTTCGAGTACCCAGACGCGATGCAGTTCGAAGCGCATCGTCTGCATGTCTTCATGGCCCTTGGTGAGCAACGCGGTGTACTTGATCGACGGGTCCATCATGCGGTAGTTGTCGTACGGCACGTAAATTTCACGTTTGCCGGCGATCTTCCAGTCGTAGCGTTCACCCGAGCCGTTGAAGAGACGGTCGTCGTCCACCGTGCGGAAACCGCCCGGACCTTCGGGCTGGTCGAAACCGAATTCGGGCGACTGGCGCACCCGCCGCGTGCCGGGGTTATACGACCAGGTACGGCGCGTGTCTGAGCCTTCCTGATCCCACATTTCGTAGCCCGTAATAATCGTGCCGCGATCGGAAAGCGGCAGCACCGTGGTCTGGCGGAAGAAGCTACGGCCATTGAGTTTGCTGTCCGACTGGAAGGGCACCGTCGCGCGCGGCCCGTAAATCGAATATTGCACCTTGCCCCAGGCGATATTGCCGTCTGGATAGACCACCGCCTGATCATAGGTGGCGTTTTCCGATTCGATCATCGAGGCGAAGCGCAGATCCCACATCGCCTCTACGCCGTTCTTCGGCACCGGAAAGGGCGTGACGGGCGGGAAGTCCTTCAGGCCGTTCTGGTCTTTCGTCATCACCGTGTTGGGCGCGTAGGTGCGAATCGCCTTGTAGACGGCGTCCGGATACGCGAAGTCGCGGTGGCTCGGATAAACGGTGATCTTGAAGGTATCCGGGTACTTCTTGAACAAAGCCTTTTCGCCGTCGCTCAGGCGCGCTGCGTATTGCTGCATGTTTTGCGCGGTGATCGTGAAAAGCGGCTTGTCGCTCGCATACGGATCGGGATAGCGCTCGCCAGCTTTGTAGTTGACACCCGCGGGCGTGCCGACATACTTGCCGGTCCACGCGGGAATACTGCCGTCGGCGTTGCCGGCGCGTTCCGCGCCCATCGGCGTGAGCGTGCTGTCGAGTTTCGCGAGATCGGCGGCGCTCGTTTTGGCAAACGTGCCTGCGGCAAGCGCGACGCCCGCCGCGAGGGCGCAGGCTTGCATGGCGTAATGAAAGGTTCTGCTCATGACCATTCCTCTTGCAGTGAAAATAAGGCCGGTATTCAGAAGGAATACGTGGCGGTAGCGAGTACGTAATCGCGATCGGCGAGCGGACGCTGTACCGGGTCCGGCGTGCCGAGGAACTTCGCGTAGACCAGCGAGAGTTTGAGATTCGAGAGGCGCGTGAAATCGACGCCTACCGTGAAGCGATGGTCGCCCACGCCGGTGAGCGAGCCGAGCGCGCCGGACAGCGCCGATTTACCCGTGAAATCGTCGGAGTAGGTGAGCGGCACATCCATATCCCAGCCGTTGAATACGTTCTTGTAGCTGAGCGTCCACGCCAGTTCGAATGCGGCGGCGTTGCGCGTATTGGCGAGCGTGGTCGAGCCATTGACCGGCGTGACGTTGCCGGTGTGAACATAGGAGACTTCCGCGACCAGCGTTTGCGAGGCCGCGAGAAATGTCGGGCCGATCGAATAGATGGCGGAAAGATTCGATTGCCAGACATCGCCGCGCGTGGCGGTGGCGCCGGTTGGCGCGTTGACCAGCACGGCCGCGCCCTGGCGATAAGACGTTTCGCCCGCGATATTCACGCCCGCCGCTTCGGTCGAAAAGCTCAAGCCAGTGAGTTTGATGTGATCGAAATACTTTTGCTGATACTGGAGTGTCGGGTAATAACTGAATACGACACTCGGATTCATGTCGTTGTAATGCAGATAGTAGGCGCCGATTTCCGTATCGCCGAATACACGCCAGCGCGCACCGATACCCCACTGGTCGTTGTTATTCGGCTTGATGTCCGCGCCGCGAGGAATCAGCGTACCGCCCGGTCCGATCAGGAATTGCGCGCCGGGGCCGGTCACATCCGAATAGCTGAAATAGCTGCCCGGCGCAGTGAGATCGTTGTGCTCGAAAGCAAATTGCCAATAGCCGAGCAGGCTGAAATTGGTGGCGAGTTGCCATTGCGCCGAAATCTGCGGAACCGGCAGCAGAATGTCTTTGACTTCGGCGCCGGCGACATAGGATTTCGTGGCGTCCGCGGGGCCTTGAGCGCCTGCGATATTCGGGAAGAACACGCTTTCGCCCCATGCGAGCACCTGGTCGCCCACCTTCACATTGAGGTTGGTTTTGCCGATGTGAAAGGTGTTGTACGCATAGGCGGCCAGCAATTGCGGGCGCGCGCCAGCCCAGTAACTCGTATCGCCGGTGAACTGGTTATAGGCGCCCGAGTGATTGACGGTGTCGGGCGCGTCGTTGTAGTTCGGGCGGTGATAGACCTGATCGTAGAACGCATCGGCACGCACGAATACGCCCCAGTCATCGTGTTTGAGATTGACTTCACCGAGGATATTGGCCTGGTTCTGCATAAGCTTGCCGGACTTGAAGTTACGGTCGCCGTCGTCGCCGTTGATATTGTCCGGGCCAAGCAGATTGCCGCTGGGCGAATGCGTGCGGATGCCCAGTCCGTAGCCGATCGTGAAGTTGTAGTCGAGCGTGGTGTTCGCGCCGAGTGCGAGCGTGTCGCCCGCCCAGGCAGGCGCCGCGGCGCTCACGCACGCGGCAGCCAGGGCGAGCCGGCAGGCGGCAGTGATCGGTCCCAATGCGATCGGTCGTAATGCGCGCGGTGTGTCGATTCTCATTGCGTCTCCTCTGAGGCTCCGTTGTGGTTTTGTCGTGGCGTCGGTGTGCTCAGAGGTTAGGGGGCGCGTGCGCAGCGAGAATCGTCAAAACGGACTACCTGGTTCCCCTCAGTGATCGTGTGCAGCGATGGCGGTCGATCTGTGCTTATGCACGCTCGAAGGCGTTTCCTGCGGCCGTGGCCGCGAGAAACGCGGGCACTTCGCCACCGCCTTCCAGCACGAGATTCGAGCCCGACGCATACGACGCCTCGCGAGACGCGAGAAAGAGGCAAGCCTGCGCGACGTCATCGGGTATCGCGAGACGACCGGCGGGCACGGTGGCCGCCGCCGCGAGCAGACTTTCCTCGCCGATGTGGTCTGCGGTTGCAGCGTCCGTTTGCACGAGGCTCGGGCTCACGGCGACGACGCGGACCTTCGGCGCCCATTCCACCGCGAGCGAACGCACGGCGTTGAGCACGCCGGCTTTCGCCGCGCCGTAGGCTGCCGTGCCCGGCGACGCACGCAAGCCGCTCACGCTGCCCACGAACAGCAGCACGCCGCCTTCGGGCTGGCGCTGCATGACGGCGTTGGCGCGTTGCGCGAGCCAGAGCGGCGCGATCAGATTCAGGCGGATCACAGATTCGGTGAAGCGCGGCGACGCCTGCGCTGCGAGCGCGAAGGGCGCGCCGCCCGCGTTGCTCACGACCACGTCCAGCCGGCCGGTTTCGGCGTCGATGCGGGCGATGAGCGCGTCGATGGCATCGATGTCGCGCACGTCGGCGGCGATGGCGCGTAGCGGGTGCAAGCCGGTTTCATCGGCGCAATCGGTGTTATGGGTTGGCTCGGGCACGCTGCGTCCGCAGACATAAACGATGGCACCTGCACGGCGGAACGCGTGCGCAATCGCGGCGCCGATACCGCGTGTGCCGCCCGTCACGAGTACGGTTTTGCCGCTGTATTGACTGTTTGAATCGAAGGCTGTCATGGCCCGTCTCCAGAAGAAGAAAAGATCGAGGCCGATGGTAGAGAAAAGCCCGGGTGGTTTCTTAGTCTGAAAAGACGATGCGGCGCGTGCTCGTGCCCCCGATCATCGTTGGCAGGCCGGTCCCGCGCTGCCGCGGCGAGGCGGGCCAGGCAAAAAACAGGAGACACGCGCGCATGACAGCAACCCCGAATACTGCATTGCCCGCTGGCGCTATCGGCGCATACACCGATGCCCCAGGCGGCCTGAAACTGCATCATGTCGAAGCGGGCAGCGGCGAGCCGGTCGTGTTCATACACGGCAGCGGCCCCGGCGCCAGCGGCATCAGCAATTTCCGCCATAACTATCCGCAGTTCGCGGCGGCGGGCTACCGCGTTATCGTGGTGGATCTGCCGGGTTATGGTGCATCGTCGAAACCCGCGGATGCCCAGTACACGCTCGACTACTTCGTGGCCGCATTGCGCGCGCAATTGAGCGCATTGGGCGTGGGGCGCGCCACCTTGCTCGGCAATTCGCTGGGCGGGGCGATCGCGCTCAAATACGCGCTCGATTACCCGGACGACGTTTCTGCGCTGATCATGATGGCGCCAGGCGGCGTGGAGGAGCGCGAAACCTACTTCCGCATGGAAGGCATCCAGAAGATGGTGACGCTGTTCACCAATCGTCAGATGAACCGGCAGACGATGCGTTATCTGCTGGAGCTACTGGTGCATGACCGTGCGCTCGTGACGGATGCACTGGTGGAAGAGCGCCTCAAAGTGTGCGAAACGCAGCCGCCGGAAGTGCTCGCGACGATGCGGGTGCCGAACCTGACCGAACGGCTGGCGGAATTGCGTTGCCCGGTATTGGGTTTCTGGGGCACCAATGACCGTTTTAATCCGGTGAGTGGCGCGATGCATTTTCTGGAGCATTGCGAAGACGCGCGATTCGTGTTGATGAACCGTTGCGGGCATTGGGTGATGGTGGAGCATCGCGACTACTTCAATCGCGAGTGCCTGGATTTTCTGGCGGGGTTGCAGACCGCGCCGGCGAGCATTGAACACAACGACAAGGAGACAGCATGAGCAACCTGCAGACGATCACGCAGCAACTCTTCGATATGAGCGGCAAGGTGGCGGCGATTACGGGCGCGGCGCGCGGCATTGGCGCGCAGACGGCGCGTACTTTAGCGGCGGCTGGAGCCGCGGTGGCGGTGCTCGATGTGTCGCCGCACGGCGAGGAACTGGCGGCCGAGATTGTGGCTGCGGGCGGGAAGGCTTATTTCTGGCGGCTCGATGTCACGCAGGAAGCGGAAGTCGAGCGTGTATTCGGGGAGATTGTTACGCGCTTTGGGCGGCTTGATGCGCTGGTGAATAACGCTGGGATTGAAGGGGCGAATGTGCCTACGCATCAGATGTCGCTTGAGCAGTGGCGGCAGGTGATGGATGTGAATGTGACGGGCGTTTTTCTTTGCACCAAGCACGCGATTCCGGCTATTCAGAATGTGGGCGGCGGGTCGATCGTCAATCTGTCTTCCATGTATGGGCTGGTGGGTGGGCCGGATGTGCCGGCTTATCATGCTTCTAAAGGGGCGGTGCGGTTGATGGCTAAAACCGATGCCATGCTGTATGCGGCGCAGAATATTCGGGCTAATTCTGTGCATCCAGGGTTTATCAGGACGCCGTTGATTGAGGAGGCTTTTGAAAAGCTGGGCGATCCTGAGCAGATTTTTGGGCAGATGAAGATGATGGTGCCGATGGGGAAGATTGGTGATCCGCAGGATATTGCGGCGGGGATTCTTTATCTTGTTTCGTCGGCGGGGAGGTATGTTACTGGGACTGAGCTGGTGATTGATGGGGGGTATACGGCTCGTTGATGTTGTTTTTCTTGGGGTGTTGGCATTTCCTTGTTTTCGTGTCGGTCTATTAGCGTCGCCCCTGTGCGGGGCGGCACCTACTTTTCTTTGCAGCGGCAAAGAAAAGTAGGCAAAAGAAAGCCGCTACAAACGCCAGAATGACGCAGTCCACAAACAGCCTTTAAGGGGGAAAGGTATAGGAGCATCCGGTCCCTCGCGCCATACCACTGAGTGACAAGGCGCCCGCCCACCCGGGGACGCTACGCGCCCCGAGAGGCATAACGCAAACCGAAGGTTTGCTGGTTTCCGTGGCAAACCCAACCGTTGCGCGCGCAGCGAGCAACGGGATGAATGACGGCTTTGTCACTACCTTTGAAGGTGCGAGGTGACGGACGCCCCTATACCATTCCCCCTTAAAGGCTGGTTGTGGACTGCGTCACATTGGCGGTGTGAGCGGCTTTCTTTGCCTACTTTCTTTGCCGCCGCAAAGAAAGTAGGTGCCGCCCCGCACAGGGGCAACGCTAATAGACCGACGCGAACACAAGGAAATGCCAACCCCGCAATTAAACAAGCAAAAAGCAATTACTAAGCACCCCAAATAAAGAAAAAGAGCAAACCAAAATGAAACCCACCCTCCTGAACTACATAGAATCCTTCAACGCCTCCGACACCCCCCGCATCGTGTCGCTGTTTTCCGAAGACGCCACAATAGAAGACCCCGTAGGCACCCCCTTAAAACGCGGCAGAGCAGAAATAACCGCCTTCTACGCTCACGCCACCTCACTAGGCGCCCGCCTCGAATTAATCGCCCCACCGCGAGGCTCCCACTCGAACGCGGCGACGATCACCTTCAAGGTGCATATAAAAGGCCCAGAAGGCACCCCAGCCCACATCGACGTCACCGACGTCATGGAATTCAACACCGAAGGCAAGATCACAAGCATGCGCGCCTACTGGGGCCCAGACGACTACCACATTGCGGAAGAAAAATGACCGCAGACCTCGACCCAGAGCCCACCCCATTCAGCCCACTAAAACTCGGCCCACTCACCCTACGCAACCGCTTCATCAAATCGGCGACAAACGAGGGCATGGCGCCGCACGGCGTCCCATCGCAAGCCTTGCTGAACCTGCACGAAGCCACCGCAGCAGGCGGCGCAGCCCTCACCACCGTCGCCTACTGCGCAATCAGCCCGGACGCCCGCACCTTCATCGACCAACCCCAACTGAATGGCAGCACCCGCACCGCATTCCGCGCACTCACCGACGCAGTGCATCGCCACGGCGCAGCAGCCAGCGCACAGATCACGCATGGCGGCTGCTTCACATTCCTGCCGGAGCTCTCCACCAAACGCCCGCTAAGCGCATCGGGAGGCATCAACAAAGTCGGCCTGATGAGCGGCCGGTTCTTCAAGCTGGCGATGAACGAAGCGCACATGCAGGCATGCGCAGCCCAGTTCGCCCAGGCTGCGTGCCACGCCCGCGATGCGGGTTTCGACGCCGTGGAAATCCACATGGGCCACGGCTATCTGCTCAGTCAGTTTCTCTCGCCGCTCTATAACCGGCGACGCGATGCCTACGGCGGCACGGCCGCGCAACGTGCGCAGTTTCCCTTGCGCGTGCTGCGCCAGGTACTGGACGCCGTCGGCCGCGATTGCGCCGTGCTCTGCAAGATCGGCGTGACCGAAGGCGTGAAAGGCGGCAGCACCGCCGAAGACGCGGCAGAAGTCGCGCAACGGCTGGAAGCCGAAGGCGCGCACATGCTGGTGCTCAGCGGCGGCATGAACGTCGAATCCGTCTGGCAGCTTTTCGGCAGTCCATTGCCGGCCGAGGCGCGCGCGAATGTTGCAAATCCCATCGTTCGCGCAGCCATGCACTTGCAGAAACTCACCGAGCCGCGCTTCGACGGCTTTCGCGAGATGTATTTCCTCGAGCATTCCCGCAAGGTGCGTGCTGCAGTCGATTTGCCGCTGGCTTATCTGGGCGGCGTGCGTTCGGCGGCCAATGTGGCGCAGGCGATGAACGAGGGTTTCGACGCCGTAGCGCTGGCACGCGCGCTGTTATTCGAGCCCGGCTTCGTCAATCGGCTAAAAAGCGAAACAGAAGCGGTCTCAGGCTGCACGTCCTGCAACCGTTGCGTGGTCAGCATGTACACGCCAGGCGGCACAGCCTGCGTGCTGCAAGGCGAGAACGATCCCGCACCGAACCGCATCCCCGCCGGCACAAGCGCGATCTGAATGGCAAAACGCAGCAAAGAAGCGGCGCAGGAAACCCGCACCCGTCTGCTCGATAGCGCTGAAACGCTGTTCGCCCTGCATGGCGTCTCGCACACCACGCTGGCCGATATCGCCGATGCCGCGAGTCTCACGCGCGGCGCGATCTACGGGCACTTCCGCAATAAGGCCGATCTGCTCGAAGCGCTGCTGGAGCGCACGCGTTTGCCGCTGGAAGAATTGATCGGCGCGTCCATCGATCCGCAGGCGCAGGCGCCGCTGGCCGCGATGCAGCGCGCGATTCTCGTCTGTCTGCGCGATGCCCAGTGCGATGCGCGTCGCCGCCGGGTCGCCGAGATCGTGTTCAATCGCTGTGAACTGGTCGACGACATGGCGCCGGTGGCCAGCCGCATGCGCGAATACGCACGCGATGGTCTGGAGAATCTGGAGCGCGGTCTGAGCAATGCGAAGCATCGCAAGCAGCTTGCGCCCACGCTCGATGTGCGCCTCGCCGCCGCGCTGCTGCATGCTCAGGTGTCAGGTCTGATTCGCGACAATCTGCTCATGCCGCAACATGTCGATTTCGTGCGTGACGGCGCGGCCATGGTCGCGGCGATGTTCGAGATGCTGCAGCACGTGCCAGCCCTTCATCACGCGCCGCCGCGCGCATCGGATCAACGCACGCGCGCGCCGCGCCAGTCCGAACTCCGCGCGAGTTCGACGAATGCGCCGAGATAATCGATCGATGCATCGGCCTCGCGCGTGCCCAGAAAAATCTGTTTGGCGATGCCTTGCTTGCCCAGCTTCACGCTCACCACCGGCATGCGCTCGGCGTATTCGTCGGCGAGCCAGCGCGGTAGCGCGGCCACGCCGCGATCGCTCGCCACCATCTGCAGCATGATGTCGGTGGTTTCGATGGTTTTGTGCCGGCGCGGCGTCACGCCCGCCGGGCGCAGGAACTGGTTGTAGATGTCGAGCCGGTCGGTCTCGACGGGGTAGGTGATAAGGGTTTCGTCGGCGAGTTGCTCGGGTTTCACGTGGCGCGCGCCCGCGAGCGCGTGACGCTCGGAGACCACCAGCACCTGTTCGTAGTCGAACACGGGTTCGAAGTGCAGGCCGGGGCGCATGAGCGGATCGGGCGTCACCAGCACGTCGATGTCGTAACCGAACAGCGCGCCGATGCCGCCAAACTGGAAGCGCTGCTTGACGTCCACATCGACATCGGGCCAGCGCGCCAGATACGGCGACACCACTTTCAGCAGCCACTGGTAGCACGGATGGCATTCCATGCCGATGCGCAACGTGCCGCGCTCGCCGTCGGCGTATTGCTTCATGCGCGCTTCAGCGTGCTCGAATTGCGGCAGCAGGCGGTTGGCGAGCGCGAGCAGATAATGCCCCGCCTGCGTGAGCCGCAGGCTGCGCCCCTCACGATCCCAGATGGGCGTGCCGAGCTGCTGCTCGATTTTCTTGACGGTATGGCTCAGCGCCGATTGCGTGAGAAACAGCGTGCCGGCGGCGGCTGTGAGCGAGCCCTGACGCTCGACTTCGCGAATGATCACGAGATGGATGCGTTCGAGCATCGCTGCGGCCTCCGGGTGCGGTCATGCGGGATAAGCATGAAAAAAGCTAATCGATGAGCGGTGAACCCAGCATTCTAGTTCATCGAACTCATCGATCGGCTTCGCCGCAACCCGGCTTTACGCGTGCATCCTCACTCGTCCATCAGGCGCGCACGCACCTTCTTGCCCTTGACCTTGCCGGCGTTGAGCTTGCGCACGGCGTCGCGCGCGATGCTGCGCTCGACCGCCACATAGGTCGAGAATTCCGTCACGTTGATCTTGCCGATCTGCGCGCCGGTGAAGCCGGCTTCGCCCGTGAGCGCGCCGAGCACGTCGCCCGGACGGATCTTTTCCTTTTTGCCGCCCAGAATCTGCACGGTTTCCATCGGCGGCAGCAGCGGGGTGTTGCTGGCGGGCTTGAGTTCGGCGATCGGATGCCATTCGACTTCGCGCTTGATCGCCTGTTCGATGCCGCCCACGCGGCCCATTTCGTTCATGGTCGCCAGCGACAGCGCCCAGCCGTCCTGATCCGCGCGGCCCGTGCGGCCGATGCGGTGCACGTAGACTTCCGGGTCCGGCGTGACATCCACGTTGATAACGGCTTCGAGCTGGGCGATGTCGAGACCGCGCGCGGCCACGTCGGTCGCCACCAGCACCGAGCAGCTACGGTTGGCGAACTGGATCAGCACCTGATCGCGCTCGCGCTGGTCGAGTTCGCCGTGCAGCGCCAGCGCGTGAAAGCCCTGCGCGCGCAGCACGTCGAGCAGATCGCGGCATTGCTGCTTGGTGTTGCAGAACGCGATCGTGCTGACCGGGCGGAAATGGTTGAGCAACTGGCCGACGGCGTGCAGGCGGCCGGTTTCTTCCACTTCGTAGAAACGCTGGCGGATCTTGCTGTCGTCGTGACGTTCCTGCAGCTTGACTTCCTTCGGGTTGCGCAGGAACTGCTGGCTCAGCTTGGCGATACCTTCGGGATAGGTCGCCGAGAACAGCAGGGTCTGGCGATCCTTCGGGCACTGGCGCGCGACCTTGGCGATATCGTCGAAGAAACCCATGTCAAGCATGCGGTCCGCTTCGTCGAGCACCAGCGTGTTGAGCGAGTCGAGCGAGAGGATGCTGCGCTCCAGGTGGTCCATGATGCGGCCAGGCGTGCCGACGACGATGTGCGCGCCGTGTTCGAGGCTGGCGATCTGCGGGCGCATCGGCGTGCCGCCGCAAAGCGTGAGCACCTTGACGTTTTCTTCGGCGCGCGCGAGGCGGCGGATTTCCGTCGCGACCTGGTCGGCCAGTTCGCGCGTGGGGCAGAGGATCATCGCCTGGACGTCGAGGCGGCGCACGTCGAGCTTCGCGAGCAGCGCCAGCGAAAAGGCGGCAGTCTTGCCGCTGCCGGTCTTGGCCTGCGCGATGAGGTCGTGGCCGGCGAGCGCGATCGGCAGGCTGGCGGCCTGGATCGGCGTCATTTCGGCGTAGCCGAGCCGGCTGAGGTTCTCGAGCGTGGCGGGCGCGAGCGCAAGCTCGCTGAAGGACGTGGCGGTGGGTGTATTCGTCATGCTGGGTCTCGCGCCCCGGTTGGGGCGGATGCCGCGCAAAGGCGGCAGGAATGGATCGGGCGGCGCTGAACGGACTGATCGATGGATCGGGGGTTCGCGCCGCGCGTGCCGCGATTTTAACGGATACGGACCGCAAAGCCCCGAGATTGGCCGGGAAAGGCGGGCAAGTGTGGTGCGGATGTCGTAGGAAGCCTAGCCGCGCGCGTGCTGCGCGCCCAGTTCTTCCAGATCGAGATCGTGTTCGACGGCGTGCAGCAAGGCGTCGCTGATCAGCCCGGCGCGGTGCATGCGCAGGATTTCCGTGCGGCCCGCGTGCACGGCGGCGAGCACGACATCGTAATGGGCGGTGCGGACATCGACGGGCAGGGTTTCGGCGTGCTCGAACTGCTGCGAGATGGTTGCGCGGTAGGTGTATTGCTCCAGCAGGCGCGGATGGATCACGCTGCCGTCCGGCCCGTGCACGAGCGGCCGGATCGTTTCGAGCTGCACGGCCAGCATGCGGGCCCAGACCTGCGGCTCGCTCAGGTAGGCCGCGCCGGCCTGGGCGTCCTGCAGCGGGCGCACGAGGCGGATCAGCGGGCCGATCGTCACGCCCTGAAGCAGCACGGTGAAAAGAATCACGGCGAACGCCGCGAACAGGATCAGGTCGCGCCCCGGCAGGCTCTCGGGCAAGGTCAGCGCGATCGCCAGCGTGACCACGCCGCGCATGCCCGCCCAACTGACGACGGCGGCGGCGCGGAAGTCGGCGTCGAGCACGCGGCGCGGCATGAGGCGATGCGCGAACGCTCGGATCGCTTCGATGCCGAAAGTCCAGATGCAGCGCGAGAGCACCACGGCCGCCACCACAGCCAGCGCGGCGGGACCGAGCTGGGCGAAAGCCTCGCCCGCGCCGCCCAGCCGCACGATCACGCCGCGCAGCGAGAGCCCGATCAGCACGAACACCAGCGCCTCCAGCACGAACACGAGCACCTGCCAGAACGCGGTGCCGCGCATGCGTACGCGGGCGGTGAAGATGTCGTGCTGATGCCAGCCCAGATACATGCCGCAAGTGACGGTGGCGATCACGCTCGAGACATGCGCCATGTCGCCGGCGATATAGCTGAACCAGCCGGCGCTCACGGCAACCGTGATGATCAGATAGTCGTCTTCGAGCAGGCGCAGCAGATTGACCGCGAGATAGCCGACCAGCCAGCCGACCGCGATCCCGCCGATGGCGAGTCCCGCGAAGGTCAGCAGGGCGCCCGAGGTGCTGAAAGCGCCGGTCAGCGCGGCGGCCACGGCGAAACGGAACAGCACGAGGCCGGCGGCGTCGTTGAGGAGGCTTTCGCCTTCGAGCAGGACCATGATGCGGCGCGGCAGCGCGAGGCGCTCCAGCACGGCGCGCGCGGCCACGGCGTCGGGCGGCGAGACCACCGCGCCCAGCGCGAAGCACACGGCCCACGGCAGCGCGGGCACGACCCAGTGGGCGACCAGGCCGACCGCCCAGGTGGTGAACGCCACCGCGCCGATCGCGAACAACAGGATCGGCGTGATATGACGTTTGAAGTCGGCCCAGACGAAGAAGTAGGCGCCGTCCATCAGCAACGGCGGCAGAAACACGATCAGCACGAGATCGGGATCGAGCACGACGGGCGGCAAGCCCGGTGCGAACGCCATGGCCGCGCCGCCCATTAGCAGCGCCGCAGCGGGCGGCAGGCGCAGCCGCCGCGCCAGCAGTTCCAGCGCCACAATCGCGATCAGGGAAAGCAGGACGAGCTTGAAGGCCGAAACGGCGGTCATGTGAATTCCCCGGGTGATGGTTCGATCTGCGTCGATCGCCCGTCGCTGCCTCGTGGCGCCAGCTGTCTGCGCTGACGCTGACTTTTGGTCTTACTCTTCGCCTTCCTCTTGCGGCTCCGCCAGAATCTGCCGGATTGCGTTTTCGAACGTTTCGACCGGCTGGCCGCCGTTGATCAGATATTGCTGATTGAACACGATGGCCGGCACCGACTGGATGCCCATCGCCTGCACCTGGGCTTCCTCGGCGCGCACTTCGTCGGCGAAAGCGTCGCTCTCCAGCACCTTGCGCGCGGCATCGGCGTCGAGGCCGACCGACTGGGCGGTCTGCACCAGGACGTCGTGGTTGCTCACGTCGAGGCAATCGCCGTGATAGGCGCGCAGCAGCGCCAGTTTGAGCGAAAGCTGCTTGCCTTCGAGACCGGCCCACTGCAGCAGGCGATGCGCGTCGAAGGTGTTGTAGACCCGCGTGCGCGGGCCGAAAGCGAAGCCCACGCTGGCGCCGCGCTCGCGGATCGCTTCCTGGGTTTCGGCGATCTGTTCGGGCGTGCGTCCGTACTTCTTGCCGAGGTAGTCGACCAGCGAGGCGCCGCCCGCGGGCATATCGGGCGTCAGTTCGAAGGGATGCACGACAACGCGCGCGTCGGCGGCATCGCCGAGGTTTTCAAGCGCACGTTGCAGCGAGGCGAGACCGATCGCGCACCACGGACAGGCGATATCGGAGATGAAGTCGATTTGCAGCGGCTGGGCTGCGGGAGATGCTTGGGACATGGTGGTTCCAGAAATGGGGCGCTTGAGCGCATCCGGCGATTCTCTCACGCCGGCATGAAGCACGTGGCTGGCGGGTTGCGTCGCGTCTGCCCGCTGTCAAGCCGGTCGCAAAGAAGCGATCACCACCAGCGCGAGCGCCGCATTCTCGGGCAGTTGCGTCTGGGAAAACGCCGAGCGCGCGTGCCCGGCCTTGTCGCGCAGCACCTGCGCGAACAGTTCGGATGCGCCGTCGAGCACGGCCGGTTGATCGTAGAAACCTTCGGTGCTGCTCACGTGGCCTTCCACGCGCACGATGCGCTCCAGTCGCTCCAGTTGCGCCACGCCGCCCACGTGCCGCGCGATCTGCGCCAGCACGTTGAGCGCCGTGATGCGCGCCGCGGCGCGGCCGTCTTCGAGACTCAGGTCGCGCCCAATCTGCCCGCTGAAAGCCATCTTGCCGTTCACGAGCGGCACCTGGCCCGAGATGAACAGCAGCTTGCCGGCCTCGCTCGCCGCCGTATAACTGCCGAGCGGCTGCGGCGCTTCGGGCAGCGTCAAGCCGAGTGCCTTGAGGCGGGTTTCGATCGTCATTCAGCGTTCCTCTTTTTGCTGCTTCAGATGCCACGCACTCTAGCCGTGACGACTCGCTGCAGCCAGCCCGTGCCGCGCATGTCTCTTTCAACGCCATGTAACAAGTCAAGTGCGGCGAGCGGGATGGATCGGCGCCTGGCTGCGGTTACCATGACGAACCGATGTCACGGCTGTCACGAATCCATGCAACGCAATTTCGACGATCTGTTACTGGGCAGCATCGAACTGTTCTGCCTTGCGGCCGAACTGGGCAGTTTCACGCTGGCGGCCACGCAGGCGAGCGTGACGCCCGCGGCGGTGAGCCGGTCGGTGGCGCGTCTGGAAGCGCGGCTCGGCGTGCGTCTGTTCGTGCGCACCACGCGCCAGATCCGTCTGACCGATGGCGGCCGGCGCTACTTCGAACAGTGCCGCGACGCGCTCGCGCAACTCGTCGATGCCGAGCGCGAAGTCACCGGCCAGCAGACGACGCCCGCCGGCATGCTGCGTATCAGCATGCCGACGCCGTATGGGCACTATCGCGTCCTGCCGCTGCTGGCGAGCTTTCGCGCGCGGTATCCGCAGGTGCAGGTGGAAACGCATCTGAGCAACCGCAACATCGATTTCGCCGATGAGGGCTTCGATCTGGCCATCCGCGGCCGCGCCCCCGACGATTCGAATCTCGTGGCGCGCAAGCTCGAAGACGCGGAACTGGTGATCGTCGGCACGGGCGCATATCTGAAGCGCGCGGGCAAGCCGCGCAGCATCGAGGATCTGCAGCACCACGAGTGCATTCAGTTCGAACTGCCCAGCAGCGGCCGACATATTCCGTGGCTTTTCAACGAAGGCGGCAACGAACTCGAACTGGCCACCCTGGGCGGCTATGGCACATCCGGCGACGTGCTGGCGGGCGTCACGCTCGCGCGGCATAGTGCGGGTCTGTTCCAGACCTACCGGTTTATCGTCGAAGACGATCTGGCGGCGGGGCGGCTCGTGGAAGTGTTGCCCGACAAGGGCGGCTGCTCGCGGCCGTTCTTCCTGCTGTATCCGCACGGCCGTTATCTGACGTCGCGGGTGCGCGTATTCGTCGACTTTCTGGTCGATCAGCTGGGCCCGAAGCCAAAACGGCGCACGCGCTAGCATGCCGCGCGCGTAACGGACGATTAACGAACGAGGTGTATCGATGAACGCAATGCCCATCCGCCTGCTCGACAGGCTCCAGATGACCCGTCCGATCGTGCAGGCGCCGATGGCCGGCGTCAGCACGCCCGCGCTGGCCGCCGCCGTGTCGAACGAGGGCGGCCTTGGCTCGCTGGGCATCGGCGCGATGAATGTCGAAACCGCGCGCAAGACGCTGCGCGAAACCCGCGCGCTGACCAGCCGGCCATTCAACGTCAACGTGTTCTGCCACCGGCCGGCGCGCGTCGATGCCGATGTCAACCGCCACTGGACCGAGTGGCTCGCACCGCGTTTTGCGCAGTTCGGCGCGCAGCCGCCCGCATCGCTCAAGGAAATCTACGTGAGCTTCGTCGACGATGCCGCGATGCTGGCGATGTTGATCGAGGAGCGTCCGGCGGTGGTGAGTTTCCACTTCGGCTTGCCGCCGCAAGCGGCCATCGACGCGCTGCATGCCGTCGACATTCTTCTGTTCGCCACCGCGACCAACCCGGACGAAGCCGCGCAGGCCGTGGCGGCGGGCGTGGATGTGCTGGTCGCGCAGGGCATCGAGGGCGGCGGTCATCGCGGCGTGTTCGACCCTGACGCACGCGACCCGTTGCTCGGCACCTTCGCGCTCACGCGGCTGCTGGCGACGCGCTTCGACGTGCCGGTCGTGGCGGCGGGCGGCATCATGGACGGCGCGGGCATTGCGGCGGCGCTGGCGCTGGGCGCGCAGGCCGGGCAACTGGGCACGGCCTTCGTCGCGAGCCCGGAGACCGCCATCGACGATGGCTACCGGCGCGCGCTGATTGGCGACGGCGCTCGGCTCACCACATTCACGTCG
Source organism: Paraburkholderia sp. J69-1 (assembly GCF_905220255.1). NCBI lineage: Bacteria > Pseudomonadati > Pseudomonadota > Betaproteobacteria > Burkholderiales > Burkholderiaceae > Paraburkholderia > Paraburkholderia sp. J69-1. Next base: position 163,889 of record NZ_CAJMZG010000013.1, read on the forward strand.
GCAATATCGGGCCGGATGGCGCGCGGCCTCGTGAACCGGTTCACGGAACTGGGCGAGCTGGCGGACAAACCGGCGGTGCCTGCCTATCCCGTCGCCTACGATGCGGGCAAGGCGCTCAACGCGGCAGCGAAGGCGCACGGCGAAGCGGGCTACGGCGCGCAATGGGCGGGGCAGGCGGCGACGCTCGCCCGCGCATTGCCGGCCGCCGAGCTTGTGCGCACGCTGCAGCGCGAAACCGAAGCGGCGCTGGCCGACCTGCGTGCCCGGATTGCTGGTTGAACTGCGGCGGGTTGAACTCTGGAACCGGTATTTCAGCGGTTAAAATCGTCCGGTGCGCAATCGTCTTGCGACCCTTATAGGACAGTCGCTACCGGGTTGCGCGTCTATCGGGCGAATAGCTCCCTGTAAACCCGGCTTTTCGGCCGATCAAGCAGGCGGCCGTTCCCGGACAATCTTTCGTATTGCGGGGGTGATACTGCGCCCACCCACCGATCGGCGAACGGTCTTCGCCACTCTTACTTACGCGTTATTGAGGCAGATATGTCTAGCAGCATTGCGATCACGGACGAACTCGTTGCGGAAATTGCGGACCGGATGGCTGAAGAAGGTCAGACGGTCTCGCCTGTGGCCATCTGGTCCGAAGTCCACACCGGATCGGTGGTGTCCGTCGCTGCGTCGCTGCGCAAGTGGCGCGAAGCGCGTGCTCCGCGCCCGCAGCAGGTCATCGAGCGTCCGGCTTTGCCCGCGACCGTGACCGACACGATGCGCGACGCGCTCGACCGCCTCTGGACGTCCGCGCAGGACGAGGCTGAACGCGCGGTCGCGCGCCGCCTGGCGTCGATGCGCCAGCGCGTCGACGATGCGTGCAGCGAACGCGACGACGCACTGTCGGAATTGCAGAACACGGTTCAGGAACTGGATTCGTTGCAGGTCCAGCTCGACCGCCTGACGGCGGCCCAGGACGCCAAGGTCGATTCGACCTCGGGCCTGGAAGACGATATCGCGCAGGCCGTCCAGCGTACCGACGCCGCTGAAAAGCGCGCGCAGGAACTGGTCGAACGCGTGGAACAGCTCGAAGCGGATCTGGCCCGCGCGCTCGAAGAACTGGCGCAGGAGCGCGCGGCACGCGAAGCGGCTGTGGCAGAAGCCGAAGCGGCTGCCGCAGCGGCTGCAGAAGCTGCCGCCGCAGTCGAAGCCGCGGCCGCGGAAGCCGCCGCTGTTGCCGAAGCTGCTGCTGCGGAAGCGGCTGCGCGGGAAGCCGCCGCTGCTGAAGCGGCAGCGCAGGAAGCTGTACCGCAGGAAGGCGAGGAAATCGCGCAGAGCGCCGCTCACGACGCCATCGACGAAGAAGCGCTGCGCGCAGAGTACGACGCAAAAGCCGATGCAAAGGCCGAGGCAGCCGCCGCAGCCGCGCGTGAGGAGCACGAATCGCAGCGTACGGCGCTCGAAGCCTCGCACGCCGAAGCGGTCACGCGCCTCGAAGGCGAGCTGGAAGCGATCCGCGTCGCCCTGCAGGCAGAGCAGGAAGCGCATGCAGCCCAGCGCGAAGCGATCGGCGACGCCCATGCAGCACGCGACGCCGCGGCGCTCGAACTGCAGATGGCGCAGGCTCAGGTCACCAATCTGACGAACGAGCGCGACGCGGGCGCGACGGAAATCGCCCGCCTGTCGGCCAGCCTGACCGAAGTGCAGGAACACGCGGCCGAACTCGTCGCGCAGAGCATGGCGGCCGGCGAAAAGGTCGAGCACGAAGCGGCAGCGCCGACGGGTCTCGACGAAGAAGCCGTCGAAGCCCTGAAGAGCCAGTTCGCGCAGGAAGCGCAAGTGCAGGCAGCGGCCATCGCCGAAGCGCACGACAACCTGAAGAAGTGGTCCGATTACGCCAACAACCTGAAGCAGCAACTGGTGCAGGCCAACGAAAAGATGATGCTCGTGCATGCGCGCGGCGTGGGCGAAGCCTCGCTGAGCCGCCGTCTGGCGACCGAACTCGGCGAGATCAGCCCCGAGAACGATCTGCTGCGTAAGGAAGTCCAGCAGCGCGTGATCGTCGAAACGATGAGTGCCCAGCTCGGTCAGCAGGGCTATCACTACGACGTGAGCACCGGCGCGGTCACGAAGGCGAACGTGGAAAACGCCACGGCGTAAGGCTGTAACAGGCGCTCAGGCGAAGGTCTGCGCGACTTTCGTCGTACAAAACGCGCGGCTGAGCCGCGCGTTTTCCGCTTTATGGGGGGCTCTTTCGTCCGGCAACGCCCTGCGTCCTTTGCGCCGGGACTGACGAAACTGCTTGACGGGTCTCCAGATAGCGCGTATGTTCACCAAGATAATCTTTCAGCTGTGTCTGCTCATCAATCGCCGCAACTCGCGGCTTTCGTTGACCTCTACCGCTTGAGCCTGATTTGAATTCGCCCTGTCCAGGTGCGAGTGTTTTTATTTGTTTTTTGAGGATTTTTTAGTGGAAACCGGTACCGTCAAATGGTTTAACGACAGCAAGGGCTTTGGCTTCATCACTCCGGACAAGGGCGGCGACGATCTGTTCGCTCACTTCTCGGAAGTGCGTGGCACGGGCTTCAAGACCCTGGCAGAAGGCCAGAAGGTCAGCTACGAAACCAAGCGTGGTCCTAAGGGCCTCCAGGCTTCGAACATCACCCCGCTGTAAGGTGTTTGCGTCGCGCCGGCCCAGCCTTTGAGGTTTTCCTCTCAGGCAATCAGGCGGCGCGATTGCCCTGTCTCAGACCGTGGCACTTCGGTGCCACGCGTATCTTGTGCGTGTTCTTGCGCACGTGTTCTCTGCGCTCGCAGTCGGATCACGTCGCCCGCATACGCGCCCGATGTTTGTCTCCGCGGTTGGGTCCAGGTCAATGCTGGCGATCCGTTCCCCGGTTGGCTCATCAAGAGCACAAGTTGCCCGGCATCGGCGAAATTTGACGCGCTTCTGGGGTTCCCAGAATCAGTCGAAAGTGGCTCGCCATTGGGCAATGGACTGCGCGTCTCGTGGACGCGGCATTGGAAATTTCTGGAGGAATGGATTTGGCGAAGGAAGAGTTGCTTGAACTCGACGGCGTTGTCGACGAAGTGCTGCCGGACAGCAAATATCGCGTCACGCTCGAAAACGGCGTGGTCGTGAATGCATACGCATCGGGTCGTATGCGCAAGAATCACATCCGTATTATTGCTGGCGACCGGGTCACGCTCGAGTTGTCGGTCTACGATCTGACTAAGGGTCGTATCAACTTCCGTCACAAGGACGGTTCGTCCGGTGGTGCGCAGCCGCGCCCCGGTATGCGTCGCCGGTAATAGCCGGCTGGATTGCTCGCCGACGCCTTCGGGCGTGTTCTCGTGCGCGCCCTGTGGCGCAGCGTGAGCGCGGGCGATCCTGGATGGCCTGTTCTGGATTGGCCTGTCTTTAGCGTCCTTCACGAGTCTCCGCGAAGGACAGCTTCAACGTTGCATGCGTGCCGCTTCAGGTGCGCTCAGCGATTCACATCGACGACGATACGTCCGCGCACGCGCCCATCGAGCAGATCGTGCGCGGCCGGAATCGCCGCGTCGAGCCCGACTTCCTGCGTAAGCGTATCGAGCATGGCCAGATCGAATGTCTCGGCCAAAACCTGCCACGCCTGCTGACGCTCGGCGAAAGGACGCGTCACGCTGTTCACGCCCAGCAGGCTCACGCCACGCAGGATAAACGGCGCGACCGTGGCGGGAAGCTCCATGCCTTGCGCGAGGCCGCAGGCGGCGACGGCGCCATCCGCGCGCAGGCTTGCGCAGACATTGGCGAGCGTATGACCGCCGACCGAATCGACGGCCGCCGCCCAGCGTTCCTTTTGCAAGGGCTTTCCGGGCGCGGAAAGCGTCGCGCGATCGATGACTTCGGCGGCGCCCAGTTGCTGCAGGTAGGCGGTTTCGTTGAGCTTGCCGGTGGAGGCCACCACGCGATAGCCGCGCTGCGCGAGCAGGGCGATCGCAAAACTGCCGACGCCGCCACTTGCGCCCGTCACGAGCACATCGCCCTGATCGGCGCGAATACCGTAACGTTCGAGCGCGAGCACGCACAGCATGGCCGTGTAGCCCGCGGTGCCCACCGCCATCGCTTGTCGTGCAGTGAGGCCTTTGGGCAGCGGAATCAGCCAGTCGCCGCGCACGCGCGCCTTTTGAGCGAGCCCGCCCCAATGCTGTTCGCCCACGCCCCAGCCGTTGAGCACGACCGCATCGCCCACGGCGTAGCGCGGATCGTCGCTATGCGCGACCACGCCCGCGAAGTCGATGCCCGGCACCATCGGAAAGCTGCGCACGACCGGGCCTTTGCCCGTGATCGCGAGTCCGTCCTTGTAGTTCAACGTGCTGTACTGCACATCGACGAGTACGTCGCCTGCGGGCAGACTCGCTTCGTCGATTCCGGTCACTTTCGCCGAATATGCTTCGGATTCCTTCTCAATGAGAATGCCTTTGAACATGGTGTGTCTCGCGTGTTGATTCAACGGTGAGCGAGCCGGAACGCAAGGCGCCCGGCTGAAGAGGGATTATTGCGGCCGGGCCGTGCAGCCAAGCCCGGCGATGAAGCCGCGAAAAAACGTGTCGAGCGGTGCCGCATCGCGCACGACCCGCGCGCGCAGTACGGCGCCTTCCCAGCCAATCCAGAAGAACGCGGCCAATGCGTCGAGATCGGCATCGCTGGCGACGTGGCCTTCGCGCTGGGCATCGGCGAGACACGCGCGCACGCGGGCCTGCCAGCCTTGCAGCGCGGCCTCCAGCCGTGTGCGGTAGTCCTCGGGCAGGATGCCCACCTCCAGTCCCAGATTGCCGACCAGGCAGCCGCGCGTGTAGTCGTAGCGCGCCATGCCGGTTTTAGCGTTCTCGACGAAGGCGGCGAGGCGATCCAGCGCGGGCTGTGTATCGTCGATCAGCCAGCGGTCGAGCATCGCGCAGAAATAGGCGTCGTAAGCGTCCATCAGCGCACGGCCGAACGCTTCCTTGCTGTCGAAGTAGTGATAGAACGAGCCCTTGGGAATGCCGGCGAGCTTGAGCACAGTGTCGAGGCCCGTGGCGGCGAAACCCTGGCTCGTCAGTAGTTCCATGCCTGCGCGAATCAGCATGTCGCGCGTGTCGCCGTGCGCGCGCGGATCTTTAGGCGGGCGTCCGCGACGAGGCTTGAGGGTGGGGTTGGTGTCCATGCGATGGATATTAGACCGATCGTCTCTAAAATTCAAGTCTGCTGTTTTCGCGCGAAAATCGCGTCCCGCGGTATACCTTTTGTGCCTACACCACAAACTTCTGCCTTCTTCAATTTTTCCCGCGACTGCGCGATAGTGCGGCCTGCACCTCGCACCTGGAAACATGAAGGAAATCCATGAAGCTCTATCACGCACCCGGCAGTTGTTCTCAAGCAGTCCATATTGTTTTACTCGAAGCCAACATGGACGCGGAACTGGTCGAAGTCGATGCACGTCGCCATGTGATCAAAGGCGGTGGAGACTATTACGAAATCACGCCGCTGGGCTACGTTCCGCTGCTCTATGCGGTGGCTGCGGGGAAATATGTCGACACGGCGCGGCCCAAACTGCTTGCACGCTTCAAGTGGATCGACCGGCAACTCGAAGGCAAGCGCTATCTCATGGGCGAAACATTCACGCTAGCCGATGCCTATCTTTTCGCGCTGACCGGCTGGGCCAAGGCCACCTGGATAAAATCCGTCTATCACGCCGATATCGACTTGAGCGGCTTTGAGAATCTGCAACGTTGGTACGAGGGCGTGCGAGTGCGGCCCTGCGTTCAGACGGTGTTGGCGAGAGAAGGCCTCGCCGATTGAACCCGTCGCGCAGACTGCGCTGCGCGACGGCGCGAACATTTACCGATCCGGCGCGACCACGAAGAACACATACTGGCGCGCGGCCAGCTCACGTCCCCACGCGTGCTTGTGCACCGTGACCGGGTCGGGTTGCTCGCCGGTGATCCAACGCGCCTGCACGATGCAGGGCACGTCGTTCGCGCGGCACACGAACAGGGCGCCGTGTCGATCCAGTTCGCCAAGTTGCAGCCACGGCGTCGTCTGCGGCTCGCCCATGCTCCAGAACTGCGTGTGCCCGTGGCTATAAAAGGCCACGGATTGCGCTTCGTGGACCGATCCCGCCACGCTCGGGACGTCGCTGCCAAAGCGCTGCTTCCACATGTCCTGCGCGGCGGCCGCGAGTTCGGCGCGCGGTTCGGCGGCGGCGTCGCTGTTGTGACGCGCGCCCAGGTAGCCGACCGTCGTCGTCGCCGCGAGCACGATCAGCCAGTAGCCGCCCAGCACGCGCACGGCGCGCGCCGGTTCGAGCCGGATGCCGGCGCGATGCAGCACGGTCAGCCACAACGGCGCGACGGCGAACCACTGCGCCATACCCCAGACCGAAGCCATCTGCGTGCGAGCGGCGCAGGCGATCAGGCCGACGGCGAACAGCGGGGCAAGCGTCAGCCACCAGAGGTCGGGACACATCGACGGTTTGACGATGCTGGCGGCCATCAGTTTTGCTGCTTTGCCGCGGCGCTTGCGCACCATCAGCAGCAAGGCGACGAAGCTCAGCGCCAGGTAGCCGATCTGCGCGAGCGTGTAGATGCCGAAGCGGCCGATCGCGGCGGCGAAGGTCCCGCCCGTGCGTTTATCGGCGTAAGCGAAGGTGGGGAAGTGATTGACCACGAGCCAGTGCACGTGCGGTGCGAGCACGGCCGCGAACGCGGCGGCAACCAGCAGCGTGCGCCAGTCGATCAGGCGCGCGCGCCAGTCGGGCCGCGCGAGTGTCGCGAAAGCCAGTGCGAGCAGCAGCACGATCGAGAAATATTTGCCCAGCACCGCCGCTGCGGCAAGCGCGCCGAGCGCCAGCGCCGATGCCCAGCCGCGCGTTTGCATGTAGCGCACGAAAAAGTACGCGGCCCACGGCCAGATGGAAAGCAGCACCGAATTTGCGTTGAATTTGATCGCGAGGTTCGAGTACAGCGGCGAGACGGCCATCGCCACGCCGGCCAGCATCGCGAGGCGGCGCGGCACGAAGCGCCCGGCCAGCGCGACGATGCCGAACAGTCCTGCCATCGCGTTCAGCGACGACAGCGCGAAATAAGCGATGTCAGTATGCGGAAACACACGGAACCACGCCGCCGTGATCCATGCGAACAGCGGCGGATGCTTGGCGTAACCGGCCTGCCATTCGATGCCCCAAACGTAGTTCTCGATCATGTCGCCCGGGGTGTCGAGATTGCTGCTGGCGAGCCAGGCGCCCAGGGTCCAGACGAGTGCGTGCAGCGGCAGCAGCCAGAGCAGCAGGCCCAGCTCGCCGGACTTGCTTTGCCGCGTGCGGGCCGCGGTGGGTAGGGACAGCTCCAGGGTGGAAGTATCGGACATCGATGATTCGCAGTGCAGGAAGAGGGTGATGGGCGCGCGGCGCTCGGGTGCGACGCTCAGGTGCGGCGCGTCTGGAAGGTCCAGAGCGAATTGGCGCTATAGGTGAGGATCAGGACGCAGCCCGTGGTCGCGCATTGCGCAAGCAGCCAGCCGATCCCAAGCAGATGGATCAGCACGTACATGAGCGCGCTATTGAGCGCGACGCCCACTGCGGCGACCGCGAAGAAACGGGGCGCGGCTTCGCGGTGCGAACGCGTGGCGCGAAACGTCAGGCGGTAGTTGAGGCCGTAATTGACGATGGCTCCGGCGATCGCGCCAAGCGCCGATGCCACCACCGCACCGCAGGCGTGAATCAGCACGAGCGCGCTGAGCACGCCGTACTGCACAGCGGTGCCGGCCGCGCCCACGCACGTATAGCCGACGAAGCGCCGGATCTGGGCGAACGTCATGCGGCGCGCCGGTAAGGCCGGACGCCGGCAAACACGGCGCGTGCGCCGTCGCGCCATTCGATCATGGCGTTCTTCAATCCTGCGATTCGCTCATCCTGACTCACTGCGGAGAGGAGGTACGGTCGTGCAAAGATAGTGGGGATCATTTTTTTTCTCAGGCAGGGTCGGACGCCCTTTTCTGGCGATCCGGCGCAGTGCGCCGGATCACGGTGTATTGTCTGCTTTAGCCCAACAGTTCCAGGACCGCCTTCGACGGGCGATCTTATATGGCACCAATATATCGGCACCTGCGCCGAAAAATGAAGTCTTGACGACGGCATGGGCAGTTCAAGCGCCGAATTCTACCCTGGGCTGAAGTCGACCAAGTGTGCTTTATCGTGCGCCCGGCGACCGATGCGCAGTCAATAAAATCAAACACCTACATCGATAAAACATCAGCAGACGAATGTCTTACGGCATCCAGCGATGCACGATCACGCTGGTGCCGTTGTAATTGTCTTTCGTGATCACGTATTCGCCGTTCGAGCGCAGGTAGGCGCGCAGTCCGTACATCGAATCGACGTCGTTGCCCACGTCCACCGTGCCCGGGCTCGCGTTGGTCAGCGTGGTGACGAGCTGGCCGCTCGTCAGGTTGTAGACGTCGATGTTGGGCACTGTATGTACATAGCCGACAAACAGATAATTGCCCGCTGCCGCAATCGATTTCGGATTCGCGCTGGTGAGCGTGATGACTGGGCTCGGCTTGCTGATATTTCCGGCCGCCCAGCCGTGATAGACCTCGATATAGCCGTTCATCGCGGTCCAGTCCCAGTTGCCGGCGAGACCTTGCGCGAGAATCATCGTGTCGGTTTCCGGCTGATAGACGATGCGCGCGGTGGGCCGCACGCTTTCGGGCGTCGAGGTCGTCACGGCCGGTCCCCATGACGGTTTGCCGTTGCCGTCGAAACCGGTGAGCGGGTAGTGATAGATGTGATTGGTGCGATCGAGTCCGGCCCAGATATCGCCCTTGTTGTCGAGGCAGAAGCCACCGGTGACCTGCAGGGCCGTGTTGAACGCGGTGCCGGGCAGCGCGGCATCGGGAATCGCGATATACCCGCTCGCGGTATTGAAGTGATAGAAATAAAAAATACCGGGGTTTTGCCCGGATGCCACGAGTATGCGGTTGCCGCCCACCGTCACGAGCTGGCCGAAATGTTCGTCGCGCTGCGTGTCGTTCATGTTCAGGCGCGGATCGTTCGGGTACGCGAACGGGTCGACCGTATTGGCGACGAAGCTACCGCCCGCCGTGCCCGTGAAAATATCGGTGCCGCTATAGAAAAGCGTGGCGTCGGTGAGCGGATCGGGCGCGGCCACGCCTTCGAAATTGAGCGCCTGCAGCTTGTAGAGCAGCGTGCCTGCCGCGTTATAGGCGTGGATATCGGTGCCGCCGTTGCGGCCCAGATCCCAGCCGCCGCCCCAGGGATTGTTGAGCACATAGAGATTGCCCGCACTGTCTTTGCCGATGCCGGTAATACGCGTGAAGCGCTTGTCGCCCACTTGCCCCTTGATGCCGCTCGTGGCGTCCAGATAGCCGCCTGTCACGCCGAAGGTGCCAGTCAATGCAGGCGCACCGGCAAGGCTATAGAGCTTGATGTTCTGGTCCGGGCCTTCGTCGCCCACCATCAGCAGGCCGGTCGAGGCATCGAAATACAGCGCCGAAGGTTGCGCGCCCGCCGGCATCTGGATGGTCTGCAATGGCGCGCCCGCCGCGCTGAATTCGCTGATCGTGCCCGCGCTCTTTTGCGCGACCCAGAGATTGCCCGCACTATCGATGGCGAGCGCGCCGGGGCTTTTGATCGACATGTCGCGTTGCCAGACGCCGTCGGTGGTGAACGCGCGCACGCGGTTGGCGAAGAAGTCGCTGGCGTAAAGCGAGGAGCCGGCGGTGGCGAGGCCGGTGATGGCGTCGGCGCGGCTCACCTTGTTCCAGACGCTTACGTTGATGGTGAGATCGCGCGTGCCATCCGCGCGGTTGTAGCGCCCGACCGTGCCGCTACCGAACGAGGTGCCCGACTGCAGAACCGCGAAAATCGACGTGCTATTGCCGGTAATGGCGCCGCCCTGGAATTCGTCGTGAATGCCGATCGAGCCCAGGTTTTTGCCATTCTGGTAAATAGCGACGCCGCCTTCGTTTTCGTCCCAGAACGAGGCGGTATACACGACCCCTTCGGGCGAGACCCACATCGACCGCGCGCCGTTGCCGACATGCGCGGCGAGCGTGCCGTAAGTATTGGCGAGCCAGTCGGTGGTGTATTGCTGCGCGGGCGCAACAGGTGAAAAGAGGGCGAGGGCTGCCGCCGACAGCAGCGTGACCTGAATAGTGCGCGTGCGCCTGGAAAACATGGAGCAAACTCCTGATGCCGTCATTCAATGCGGCGATGAGAGTGAAAGTGGACAAAAGCAGAAACTACGTCGCGCGATGTAGTGCGCGGCCCGTTCGCGAGCAAGCGCCGTGCCGCCATGCAAGGTGAATGCAAACGTTTGCCATACATGCCATGCGCGTTGAATTCGCGCACGCACGCGCGCGGCTTCGCGCATGCGTGACGGATCGAAATATTTTTTCAGGCCGATCCGCAAACGGCGCGAGCTTGAATCGGCACGCATGAAAAGCGGTTTTTTCGTGCACGTCATGCACTTTTTTTGTACGCTTTGCAATTTGATTTACCGGTGACGCGTGTCATCTCGGCGTCATGGAAAATTGCCTGGTATCACTAACGAATGGCAACGTCGAGAACCGGTGCGCGGCGCTGTCGCATTTCCGACCTGATTCCTCGTGCATTATTGTCAAAAGTCCGCCTTGCTCTATCATGATCTGGGTATAGGCGAGCTTTCAAAACTCAAACCGGGTTGCACGGATGACCCGAATCCACGCGCGAGACCACGGCATGGCGAATTCGAGCACGCACTACCAGGATTTACCGATCCGCAGCGATGCATTACAGCGCCGCGCGCTCGCGCATCAGCATTTCGACGTGCTGAATCTGCCGGTAGGCCGTCAGTTGCTCGCGTGGCGCGAGCGCATGGGTTCGGTCACCGATGTGGTGCCTTCGCGGCATGAAATGGAGCGGCCGTTTCGCGCCTCGATCGATCGTTACGACGTGGGCGAATTCATGTTCGCCGATTGCTATACAGACCCGCTGACGCTCGACCGCACGATCGCACGTATTTCGCGCGATAACGTGCGCAGCGTGGTGTTTCATCTTTTCGTCGACGGCACGGGTAAAGGCGTGCTCACGCATACGGCGAAGCGTAGCGGCGTGGAAATCGATTGCGGCATTCTTGCGGTCGATCTCGATCATCCCGTGCGCCTCGTGCGCGGCGCCTGCCGCCATATCACCATCTTCGTGCCCGGCGTGCGTCTCGGGCAGGTCTTCCCCGATCCGGGCGCATTGCACGGTCGCCTGCTTTCGCCGCAGATGCCGCTTGTGCGTTATCTGGTGGGGCGCGCCGTGTCGCTGGCGGCGCATATGCCGTTTCTGGCGGCTGAGCGCGCATACGACGAAGTGAGCGAAATCGTCGATCTGCTTCTGGAAGCTTACGGCGAAGAGGCGGGCATCAAGGGCGGCCAGCGCGCCACCGCGCGGGCGCTTGCGTTCGACGGCGCACGGCGTTATGTGCGTACCCATCTCGCCGATGCGGACCTCACGCCGGAGCAGGTCGTGAGTTCGCTCGGGCTGTCGCGGCCGTCGTTGTACCGGCTGTTTCAGCACGAAGGCGGCCTGGGAGCGTATATTCGCCACTTACGCCTGCGCACGGCGGCCAGCGAACTCGTAGCGTTTCCTGGCCTCGCGGTGCAGGACATCGCTTATGCGGTGGGTTTCAAAAGCGCTTCCGACTTTACGCGCGCGTTTCGGCGCGCGTATGGCGTCGCGCCGCAGGAAATGCGCCACGACGTGCGTGCGGTGCCGGACAAAGCCAGCCAGCTTTAACCAGGTGGCGGCTGATCCGATGCACAATGCGTTCTTTGCTTGCTTTTGCGATGTCCGGCCATAGCTATGGAGCCTATGTCTGGAAACGAGGGACAGCATGCCAGTGAAAACGGAATTTATCGAAGCGAGCAGTGCCCGCCCGGAATTGCTCTGTTATCTCGTGGCGATCGCCGCGTCGTCATATGCGCTGACGCAGGAATGGCGCGTCGATCATGTGGTGTCGTGCTGCCGCGAATGGCTGCAAAAAGCCGGGGCGACCATGCACTGGCTCGATCGCGTGCGTCTGGGCCAGCTTGCGCTGAAGATTGCCAGCCGCGATCTGCTGGGCGCCGGGATCGCCGTGCGGCTTTCGAGTGTATCGGTGCTGTTTACCGCTGAAATGGAACTCAATGAGGCATCGACCATGGTGCAGCGGATGATGTCTCTTTGTCAGGAAGCGTTGTAAGCACGTTTGCAAGCGCGTCGGCCTGGAAATTTTCGAGCCAGCTCCATGGATAAATGCCACGATCGTGGCCGTCGCTGAACACAAGCTGCACCCCATAGCCCATCGGCGCAATGTCGGTGAGAAGCAGATCCGCCGGGAACGCTTCGCGCGCCTGACTGCCCCCCAAACGCGGCGCACGGCAATATCCACACGGGCAGGCCGCGCGCAGTGCATTCAGCGCCACGCGCTGATGCACGCCATCGGGCCAAACCAGCACGAGCGTGCTGCCTTCGTTACGTAATTCCACCGGCACTTTCATGATGCGCGGCTTTCGACTTGCTGCAAGGCGATGCGCACAGCCTTGCGGACTTCGGGATCACGATCTTTCAGCGCCGCCTGCAATAGCGCGATGCTCGCGGGCGCGCCGATTTCGCCTAGCGCCAAGGCCGCTTCCTTGCGCAGATTGCTGATCGAATGCGTCAGCAGCGCGCCGATGGCGCCAGCGGCTTGTGGATCGGCGAGACGCCCGAGCGCGCGTGTCGCGCGCAGACGCACTTGCCAGTAATCGTCGGCGAGCGCGGTCACGAGCGCATCGCGCGCCGCATGGTTGTGCAGCTTGCCGAGCGTTGTCGCGGCTTCTTCGCGCACCTGCCAGTCGGCGTCGCCTAGCGCGTGAAGGAGTGCGGGCGCGGCGTGGGCATCGTCGGGCGCCGCGAAGCCGAGCGCGCCCGCCGCCGCGTGGCGCACCGGCACTTGCGCATCGGTTGCCAGCAACGCCGAGAGCGGAGCGAGCGCGCGCGCGTCTTTGAGCCAGCCGAGCACGGCCACGGCTTCGAGCCGCACTTGCGCATCGGCGTCGTCCAGGGCGGCGAGCGCCGGCTCGAATGCGGCGGCGTCGCGCAGTTCGCGCAGGCCACGCAAGGCCGCGCGGCGCGCGAACGGTTCGGGCCGCGCGGCCCAGCGCCGCAACACGTTCGCCGATGCCGCGTCCTTGAGTTCCGAAAGCGCTTGCTGGGCGGCTTCGCGCACGCTTGCGTCGGTGTCGAGCAAGGCGGCGCACAGCGCTTCCACCACGTCTTCCTGCTCCCACGCCGCGAGCACATTCGCCGCTTCGCGCCGCACTTCGGGCGAGGTGTCGCCGCGCAGCGTCGCCACCAGCGTGGGCACGAGCGCTTCGTCTTCGAGATCGGCGAGGTCGAGCACGGCGATGCGGCGCACGGCAGCATCGGCATCCGCGAGGCGCGCGAGTGCGCGGTTTTCGAAAAGATCAGTCATGGTGAAAATCTATCTGGAATCCGAATGATTGTGCTTCGATAGCCTGAGCGCCTAGCGCAGCAGATACGGAATGTCGACCTTGACGGCGCCGGTCGGGCAATCGCGCTCGCAGGGCATGCAGTACCAGCACTCGTCGAATTGCATATAGGCCTTGCCTTTGGACGTATCGATCGCGAGCAGATCGAGCGGGCAGACATCGACGCAAACCGTGCAGCCTTTATCGGCAATGCAGAGATTTTCGTCGATGGTGACGGGCGCGCTGCTGCGCTGGAAGATATCGTGGGGTGTAAAGGACATGATGTTTTTCTCCAGCGGTTTTTCAGTGCGCTTCGGCCAGTGTCTGGGTGGGCTTGATCCGCATGCGGTCATAAGCTCCTTGCTCCGCCGCGCCAATCGGCACGACGTAAGGTGCGACGGCGCGCTTTTCGCAGATCATGCGGTCGTTCTCGTCCTTGCGCAGATCGGAATGGCAGAACCAGTTGGCGTCGTCGCGCTGCGGAAAATCGACGCGATGGTGATACAGTCCCCAGCGGCTTTCGGTGCGAAACAGCGAAGCGCGCGCGGCCATTTCGGCGCAATCGCGGATCGCTCGGACTTCGGCTGCACGCATCAGTTCATGCGCGTTGTTGGCCTTTATCGATTCGATATCCTCAGCAATGGCGTCAAAACGTTGCAGGCCAATCTCCATCTTTCGCGTGACCTTGGGCGGCTGGAGATAATCGTTGACCATACGGCGCAACTTGTATTCGACCTGCGAAGGCGAGAGTCCTTCCTTGCGTTCGAGCGGCGCGTAAATGCGGGCGCGTTCGGCATCGATCTGGGCCTGATCGAGTGGCGCGTGTTCGCGGCCTGCCACGTAATCGGCTGCGTCGTGGCCCGCGAACCAGCCGTAAGTAAACGCGCCCAGCATGTAGTTGTGCGGCACGGCGGCCATGTCTCCGGCAGCGTAGAGTCCCGGCACGGTAGTACGCGCACGCGAATCGACATAGACGCCGGACGCGCTATGCCCGCTACACAAGCCAATCTCCGAGATATGCATTTCCACCATCTGATCGCGGTAGTCGGTGCCGCGTCCGGCGTGAAAACGTCCGCGGCTCGGGCGCTCGTTGGTGTGCAGAATCTGCTCGATGGTCTGAATGGTTTCTTCGGCAAGATGATCGAGTTTGAGAAACACGGGGCCATTGCCGCTCTGCAATTCCTGATAGAACTCCCACATCATCTGGCCGCTCCAGTAATCGCATTCGATAAAGCGCTCGCCCTTGCCATTCGCCGTAAAGCCGCCGAGCGGGCCGGTCACGTAGGCACACGCTGGCCCGTTATAGTCCTTGATCAGCGGATTGATCTGGAAGCATTCGAGGTTGGTGAGCGCAGCGCCTGCGTGATAGGCCATGGCGTAACCGTCGCCCGCATTGGTGGGGTTTTCGTACGTGCCCATCAAATAGCCGGAGGCGGGCAGACCGAGTCGCCCGGCCGCGCCACAGCACAGAATCACGGCTTTGGCGCGCACCACCACGCTATGCGCAGTACGGCAATCGAAGCCGATCACGCCGCAAACGGCGCCTTGCGCATCGGTGAGCAAACGCGTGGTGACGACACGATTGGTGATGTCTATGCGCGCGCGTTTAAGCTGGCGGTACAGCACTTTCTTGATGTCGTGGCCTTCGGGCATGGGCAATACATAGGCGCCCATGTGATGGACTTTCTTCACGGCGTAATCGCCATTGCCGTCCTTTTCGAACTTCACGCCCCAGCGATCCAGTTGCTCGATGGTAGTGAAGCTATGCTTCGCATAGGCATAAACGGCGTCCTGATCGACAATGCCGTCATTTGCGATGGTGATCTCGCGCGTGTATTGCTCAGGCGTGGCGTGCCCCGGAATGATCGCGTTGTTCAGCCCGTCCATGCCCATGGAAATCGCGCCGCTGCGTTTGACGTGGGCTTTCTCCAGCACCAGCACGCGCAGCGCGGGATTGCGTTCTTTGGCCTTGATCGCCGCCATCGGGCCGGCTGTGCCGCCGCCAACTACCACAATGTCGTAGTCCAGTACTTCGGTGGGGATCGTTTGTGTCGTCATTACGTCATCCTTATTGATGGGTGGCGTGCGATGCGCTCTTCTCGCGATCCACACGCAGGCGATACTGGAAGGCGTCGCCGCGAAAATACAGATATTCGTAATCGATGGGCGTTCCGCTGGCGTCGTGGGTGGTGCGCTCGATGCGCAGCACCGGGCTGCCGTCCTCAACGCGCAGGGCATCGACGATATCGTCGCTCGCCAGCATGGCGTCGATCGATACATCGGCGTGACCGAGCGGCACGCCACAATCGTTTTCCAGAATCAGAAAGATGTCGCGCGCGGTAAGGTCGGCATTGGCGAGGCGTTTGCCCAGCGCTTCGGGCAGCCAGGTGAGTTCGAGCGAAACCGGCTTGCGGTTGAGCAGGCGCACGCGATGAATCTCCACCACGTTTTCCCCTTCGGCCAGGTGCAGTTTTTGCGCGACATGTCGGCTGGCTTTGACGACGCGAAACGCGCGCAACTGGTTGACGATCTCATAGCCCATCGACGTCATCGCTTCGGCAAAGCCTTGCAGCGAGGTCACGTTCTGGAATGCCTTCGGCTTCGATACAAACGTCCCTTTGCCGTGCAGGCGAAACACGAGCCCTTCCTTCTGCAGATCGCCTAGCGCCTGGCGCACGGTGATGCGGCTGACGCCAAAGAGCGCGCAAAGCTCGTGTTCGGACGGCATCTGGCTATGCGGCGCGTAGCTGCCATCCAGGATGCGCGCACGCAGCGTGTCCTTGATCTTTGCGTAAAGCGGTTGCGGCGGCAGCGCGGCGAGCGTGTTCTGAGGCATGGCGAACTTGTTATGACAAGATGGAACGCAGTGTAGTGAGTGTGCAGCGCACGGCCAACGAAGCATTTCTGCTATGGATGTTCCGTA
This sequence comes from Paraburkholderia sp. J69-1, assembly GCF_905220255.1. NCBI lineage: Bacteria > Pseudomonadati > Pseudomonadota > Betaproteobacteria > Burkholderiales > Burkholderiaceae > Paraburkholderia > Paraburkholderia sp. J69-1. The sequence continues at coordinate 180,319 of NZ_CAJMZG010000013.1, forward strand.
GCGCGCTTAATCAGGCGGCGAAGCCAGCGGACGCGGCTTGCATATTCATTCGCTTAAAGCTTGGTAGGCGCGCTCGCCTGCATCGACCAGAATGAACCGGTTTATCTATCGATTGCGAACAGAAGAAGGAGCAGCATGGTCAATCCCATCCGCAGTGAAATCGATTTCGACGTTACTGGCCGTCATACCGGCTATCTGCGCTTGCCGCATTCGGTGCATCGCTCCGCATACGGCTGGATTCCCATTCCGGTGGCGTCGATCCGCAACGGCACGGGACCGACCGTGCTGCTGATGGGCGGCAGTCACGGCGACGAATACGAAGGACAAGTTCTCGTCTCGCAACTGCTGCGCGAAATCGAACCGGCCTGGGTGCAAGGTCAGTTGATCTTCCTGCCGATGGCGAATTTCCCCGCCGCCGAGGCGGGCCTGCGTGTTTCGCCGCTCGACGACGGCAACCTGAACCGCAGCTTTCCCGGTGATCCGCACGGCGAACCCACTGCCGTTATCGCGGACTATATCGAGCACACGCTACTGGCGCGTTCGCAATATCTGCTCGATTTCCATTCGGGCGGCAGTTCGCTGATCTATCACGGTGCGAATATGCTGGCGATCGAACCGCGCGACGCCGATGAAAATACGCGTCTGCGTGCGGCGCTTTCGGCGTTCGGCATGCCGCGCGCGTTTTTGCATCCACTCAATCCTGTGCATTCGGCGAGCGCGGCGCGTCGTCAGGGAGCGCTTTCGATCGTCACCGAACTCGGGGGCGCGGGTATCGTGCAGCCACCTTTGCTGCGCGAGGCGCGCGAAGGCATACTGCATTTGCTAGGCAAGATCGGCTTACTGGAGGGGCCGCTGGTGCCTACGAAAGCGCCCGGCGAAACGCGCTTTTATCGCGTGGCTGGCGCGTCGCATTACGTCTATGCGTATGAGCGCGGTGTGTACGAGCCGCTCGTGCAACTTGGGCAGAGCGTGAGCGCAGGGCAGTCTGCGGCGCGCATTCACTTTCCCGACACGCCATTGCGTGAACCCGTGATAGTCAATTTCGAAGCCGATGGCGAAGTCGTCTGCCAGCGCGCGATGGCGGCCGTGCAGCGCGGCGATTGTCTGTTTCATCTGGCGCAGCCGGTATAACGATCAACGCAACGTCATGTTCCGCCAATCGGATGACGAAAATCGCGCGGCACCAGAGGGTAATAAAGCGTAATTCAATGCGGTTTCAATCCATTAAGACAAGTCGATAAACATATTAGAAATGCTTGGTTAATCTGCATTCGTCGAAAGGCTAATCTTGTCGCAACCCCAACAGTCGTTGAATAAGTATGGCGACGTTGCGATCACAGAAAAAATACGGTGGCACCGGATAAAACCTCCGGTACGCCGCCGCAAATTGGCCCATTACGAATGCAACGACCATGAGCTTCCGCATTTTCGACACCTCGCCGCTCGATCCCGCCGCGCAGCCTTTGATCGACGCGCTCACACGCGAATATGCCACGCGCTACCGCGCCTTTCGTACCGATAGCGAAGCGTCCGCTGCAGCAGAACTCGCGCGTTATCCCGCCGAATTATTCACGCCGCCCGAAGGCGCTTTCATCATTGTCGAGCGTGACGGAGAAACTGTGGGCGGCGGCGCGTTCAAGCGCTATGACGCGCAGACCGCCGAACTCAAGCGCATCTGGACGCGCGAAGATCAGCGCCGCCAGGGACTCGCGCGGCAAGTCGTGGCAGCACTCGAAGCGCGTGCGTTGCGTCAGGGGTATCGGCGTGTCTATCTCACCACCGGTTTCAAGCAGCCGGAAGCGTGGGGCCTCTATATCGATTCGGGCTATACGCCGCTGTTCGATCGCGCTATTGCGCCGGAAGTGCACGTGCATTTGCCTTTTGCCAAAGACCTGATCAATCCGCGTGCGATCGATTCGCTCCACGATCTGCGCCCGCGCGAACCGTTAGACGCGCAGCACTGAGATTCATTTCTTTATCGACCTGTCTGCTTGAATTCGCCATGAAACTCAAACATTCTCTCGCTGTTTTCGCGGGCGCGCTGGCGCTCGGCGCTGCCGGCCTCGCATTGGCCGCCACGTCTTTCGATCTGAGCCCGGAACAGCACGGCCGCGTGCGCGCCAGTGCGGACCCGGCAATCATCAAATCCATTCCGGCGAGCTTCAATTTCGTCGATAAAGATGCGCTCACCATCGGCATCGTGCCAGCGTTGCCGCCGATCAGCACCTACGCCACAGATGCGAAAACCGTCGTGGGCTTCGACGTCGATCTCTCGCAGGTGGTGGCCGATAGCTTGGGCCGCAAGCTCAAACTCGTCGTGCTCGCATGGCCGGACTGGCCGCTTGCGCTGCAGTCGGGCAAGGTCGATGCCGTGGTGTCCAACGTGACCGTGACGGAAGAACGCAAGGCGAAGTTCGATTTTTCGACCTATCGGCGCGATGAGGTGGGTTTTTACGTGCGCAAGGATAGCCCGATCAAATCGATTCGCGAACCCAAGGATGTGGCGGGCCTGCGCATCATCACCGATGCAGGCACCAATCAGGAAAAAGTGCTGCTCGAATGGGACAAGGAAAACGTGGCACATGGCCTGAAGCCGGTGAGCGTGCAGTACTACGACGACGATGCGGTGCGCACGCTCGCACTGCAATCGGGCCGCGCCGATGCAATTTTCAGCGTGAATGCCGTGCTCGCCTGGCAAGCGGCGACGCAAGGGAAGACGCGTCTGGTGGGCACCGTGAGCGGCGGCTGGCCGCGTACCGCAGAAGTGGCGATCACCACGCGCAAAGGTAGCGGTCTGGCCGATCCGATCACCCAGGTGCTCAACGATCTGATCCGCGATGGCAAGTATCGCCAGGTGCTCGACCGCTGGAGTCTGGATTCGGAGGCGATCCAGCGTGCCGCCACCAATCCGCCGGGCCTGCCGAAGACCTGATGCAGCGCGCGCCGCGTGAAATTCGCGGCGCCACGGTTTACAAACAGTTTGTAGTGCAAAGGAAAGGAAGGAGCGCTTCATGTCGGACTCAGTGGTGGTGGCGGGGAAGTGGGCAGCGCGCCCGCGCCAGTACGGGGCGCGCAGACAGGGATCGGTGCGCCGCTATGCGGGTATCGCGGCCGTGCTGCTGTTGCACATCGTCTTTATCTGGGCCTTGCTCAACGGCCTTGCTAGCAAGGTGGTGCAGGTGATCCAGAAGCCCGTGGAAGTGCGCATTCTGGAGACGGTGAAGCCGGTACCTGTGCCGCCCATCCCCACCGTCAAACTGCCGCCGCCGAAGCCGGTGGCGCCGCCCAAACGCGTCGTGCCTTACGTGCCGAAGCCCGAAGTGCCGGTCGTAGCGCCTCCCGCGCCGACGATCGCGCATCAGTCCGAGCAGCCTGCGCCGCCGGCGCCGCCCGCACCCGTTGCGCCGCCGGCCCCGCCTGCGCCCGCGAAGCCCGTGAGTCACGAGGCCGGTGTGGTCTGCCCGAACTCCGACAAGGTACGCGCTGCAATGGTGTATCCGGAAGAAGCGCAGGACAACAACATCACCGGCGATGTGCTGATCTCGTTCGTGGTGGACCCGCAAGGTCACGTGACGGAAGAGAAGGTCGAGAAGTCCGCCGATCCCTTGCTCGATCGCGCCGCCTTTAACGCGGTGAAGAAGTTCAACTGCATTTCGCAGGGCCAGCCCGTGCGCGTGCAGGTGCCGTTTTCATTCAACCTGAATTGAGCATCACTCTGGAGCAAACATGAAGAAGTCAATCCTTGCTGCGCGTTCCGCGCGCCTCATTCCTGCGGCGGCTGGCGCCGTCGCGCTGCTCGCCTCACCGCTCGTGTGGGCGCAAAGCGCCGGCAATTCAACCGATGCGAATCCGTACGGGCTCGGCGCGCTGTGGGCCAATGGCGATTTCGTCGCGCGCTTCGTGCTGCTGGTACTCGTCGTGATGTCGATGGGGAGCTGGTACATCATGATCACCAAGTTCGTCGAGCAGGCACGAGCAGCGCGCCGCGCGAAATCGGCCGACGCGCAACTCTGGAGCGCGCCGTCGCTGGCCGTGGGCGTAGCCGATCTCGACGACAACTCGCCGTTCCGCTTTATTGCCGAGACGGGCCTCGAAGCCGCCGAGCATCACGACGAAGCGCTCCTCGAAGAAGTCGATCGCAACACATGGATTCAGGTGTCGATCGATCGGGCCAGCAACAACGTGTCGAATCGCCTGCAGGACGGTCTTGCGTTCCTCGCCACGGTGGGTTCGACGGCGCCGTTCGTTGGCCTGTTCGGCACGGTCTGGGGCATCTATCACGCGCTCACGGCGATCGGCATTGCAGGCCAGGCGTCGATCGACAAGGTGGCGGGACCGGTGGGCGAAGCGCTCATCATGACGGCCGTAGGTCTGGCCGTGGCCGTGCCCGCCGTGCTCGGCTACAACTTCCTCGTGCGTCGCAACAAGTCGCTGATGGAGCGCGTGCGCGGCTTTGCAGCGCAACTGCATACGGTGCTGCTCGCCGGGGGCCGCAAGCGCCCGGTCCGCGCGGTCGTCAACGCCCACTGAGTCCGATTCGCCATGGCCATGAACGTAGCTCAGGACGGAGGCGAAGACGAAGTCATCGCCTCCATCAACACGACACCGCTCGTGGACGTGATGCTGGTTTTGCTGATCATTTTCCTCATCACGATTCCGGTGGTTACGCATACGGTGCCGGTGCAATTGCCGAAGGAAACGGTGAATCCGTTGCAGACCAAACCGGACAGCATCGAGATTGCCGTCGATAAAGAGGGCGACCTGTTCTGGAATGAGAAGCGCGTGGGTGCCACAACGTTGCTCGCGCAACTGAAAGGCATTTCGCAGCGTAACCCGCAGCCCGAGGTTCATGTGCGCGGCGATCAGGCCACGCGCTACGAATACATTGCGCGCGTGGTGAGCACCTGCGAACGTGCGGGTATTGCCAAAGTCTCGTTCATCACCCAGCCGCCTGCGCGCGGCGGCTAACCCGAACCGAAAAGGAGTCTAGACGATGGCGATGAATGTCCCATCGGGCAGCGAGGAACCGGACGTGCTGGTGGACATCAACACGACGCCGCTGATCGACGTGATGCTGGTGCTGCTGATCATGCTCATCATCACGATCCCGATCCAGATGCACGCGGTCAAGATGAATCTGCCGGTGGATAGCCCGCCGCCGCCCGCCACGCCGCCGCCGGCCGTGCAGATCGATATCGGCCCGACAGGCGCGCTGCAATGGAATGGCGCGCCGCTCGCGGCTGGCGCGGATCTCGAGCATCACATGGCCGATGTCGCCGCTCAGGCGGATCAGCCCGAGATCCATCTCTCGCCGGACAAGCTCGCGCCGTACAGCGCGGTCGCGCAGGTCATGGCGGCAGCGCAGCGCGAAGGTGCAACGAAGATCGGCCTGGTCGGCAACGAACCTTGACGGTGTCTCCGGGAACGGGCGCCGACGTTCCCGGAAAACAACTGCTTCGTAATGAAGGCAGGGGAAGTCGGCGCGTGACAATAAAGTAGTCATTAAATTAATAAGTTGTTCGAATGAAAACGAAAAACAATATTCGTGCTTCGGGTTTTGGGTTCGCGAGAACAATACCAGGCGAGCGCCAGGCGCCGCGTCTGCGTATGAAGGTGCTTTTGGCGGCGGTTTTCGCGCTGGCGTGCAATGGGGCCGTGTGGGCGCAAACGGCGGCGGCTCCCGCTGCGGCGAGTGATGCATCAGTTGGCAGCACGGTTGGTAATGCTGTCGGCAACACCGTGCAACAGGACACCGTCGTGGTCACCGGCAGCCGCACAGAAACGAAGGCGAGCAAAAGTCTCACGCCCGTGGATGTGATCAGCGGCCAGCAATTGCGTTCGACCGGCCAGACCAATCTGCGCGACGCGCTGGTGCAACTCTCGCCTTCGATCGGCCACGAAACCTACGCTGGCGACGCGGCGATGCTTACCAACACGCTTTCGCTACATGGCCTGAGTCCCGACCATGTTCTCGTGCTGGTGAACGGCAAACGCCGCCACACTACGGCGAATATTTCTCTGGACGGTGGCCTGAATCAGGGCGCGACGGGCGTGGACGTCGACACTATCCCGATTGCACTGATCGATCACATCGAAATCCTGCGCGACGGCGCAGCGGCGCAGTATGGATCGGATGCGATCGCCGGCGTCATCAATATCATTCTGAAGCGCGCGTCGCATGGCGGCGAAGTGACGTCGACCACTGGTCAGACGTATGCAGGCGATGGCCTGAAGAATGCCGAATCGGCGAATATCGGCTTCAATCTCGGCGATAAGGGCTTTCTCGATCTGAGCGCCGAATACGCGCGCCAGAATCATACGGTGCGCACGGGCCCTGACGACTACTTCGGCAGTTTCCCGGCGGGGCAGGGTTATTACAATCGTATGCTGGGCGATCCTTCGGCCACGCGCGAATCGGTGGGCTTTAACGCCGGCTATTACCTGGGCGACGATGTCGAACTCTATGGCTTCGGCACCTATGCACACCGCAATGCCAGCGCGTATCAGAACTATCGGCCGCCATCAGTGCTGCCGTCGATTTATCCGAATGGATTTACGCCGCAGGAAACCGTCAACGAGAATGACTATTCGATCACGGCGGGCGTGAAGGGCCAGAATCTGTTCGGCTGGTCGTGGGACTTGAGCACGACCTATGGCGGCGATCACGACAACATGGGCATGGTCGATTCCGCCAATACCGGGCTCTACGACGCGCAAGGTTTTACGCCCACCAGTTTCCATCTGGGGACGGTGAGCAACACGCAACTCACCAATAACCTGGACTTCTCGCGCGCGTTCCAGTTGCCGCTGCTGGCGGGGCCGCTGCATGTTTCATTTGGTGTGGAAGAGCGCCGCGAAACCTATACCGTGGGCGCGGGCGATCTGTATTCGTATCTCGACGGCGGTGCGCAGGCGTTGCCGGGTCTTGCACCGGTTAGCGCAAGCGATAATTCGCGCAACGTATTCGGCACCTATATCGATCTGGCGACGAAGATCACCCAGAAGTGGCAAGTCGATCTCTCCGGTCGCTACGAACACTACAACGATGTGGGCGATACCACCAACGGCAAGATCTCGACACGCTACGACTTTACGCCGCGCTTTGCGATTCGCGGCAGCGTGAGTACGGGATTCCGCGCGCCGTCGCTGGCCGAGGAGTATTACACCAACATCAACGTATCGCCGGCATCAGCTTCAGGTTTGCTGGCGGCGAATTCGGCGGCCGCGAAACTGATCGGCGCGCAATCGCTCAAGCCGGAAGAATCGACCAACTATAACGTTGGCTTCGTGCTGCAACCGGTCGATAACCTGCACCTCACGCTCGACGCGTATCAGATCGATATCCGCAATCGCATTGTTCTGGGCGGTACGGCAGCGGGCGCGGATGCCATCGCAGCCATGCAGGCGGCAGGGCTTTCGGTGCCCAGTTCGATTCCGGCTTCGGCGGTATCTGCGAGCTATTTCACCAACGGCGCCAGCACGCGCACGCGCGGTATCGATCTGACCGGCACATATCACACGGGCTTTGGCCGCTACGGTCAGGTGGATTGGGATCTGGGCGTGAACCTGAATACGACTTCGGTGCGCAGTGTGGCGAAGAATGCCAATGGCACGGCGGCGCTCAACGCGCAACAGATCGGCTGGCTGACGACATCGACGCCTAAAAACAAGATCATTATTGGCGGCACTTGGCATCGCGACAAATGGGCAGTGAGTCTGCATGAAACGCGCTATGGCTCGACGTCCAGCGAGATGACTTATATCGTCGGGCCGAATGCGTTTTCCACTACGCAATTCCAGCACGTAGAGAATGCCGCGCGTTACGTGACCGATGTGGAAGTGCGCTACGACGTCACGAAGAAATTCCAGATTGCCGTGGGCGCGAACAATCTGTTCGATGTGTATCCGTCGAAGATTCCTTATGTGAATCAACTGGAAGGCGTGCAGTACGACACCTATGCGTCGAATGTGGGTGTGAACGGCGGCTTCTATTACCTGCGTGCGCGTTATCAGTTCTAAAGCGTCTACGCCCACGCTCATATGCATAGCAGAAATCGCTCGTACGCTCCGGTGCGTTGCGTCGACATAATGACTGGAGCGTATTCGAGCGACCGCTATTTACCTTAAAGCGCAATCGCTTAACACCGTTCGACCCATGCGCAATACGCATGGGGAAGGAGTGACATGGCCTGGTCTCTTTCCATTCTCGACAAAAGCCCGATCGCCGAAGGCGCAAGCGCACACGATGCGTTGCGCTTCACGATACGTCTCGCACAACGCGCGGAAGCGCTTGGCTACCAGCGTTTCTGGATCGCCGAGCATCATGGCGCGCCGGGGCTTGCAAGTTCGGCGCCTGAAATCGTCGTCTCGCATCTGCTGGCGCATACCTCGCGCATTCGCGTAGGTTCGGGCGGCGTGATGTTGCAACACTACAGCCCGTTCAAGGTAGCGGAATCGTTTCGCGTGCTGGCGTCGCTCGCGCCGGGTCGCGTCGATCTGGGAGTGGGCAAGGCGCCCGGCGGGCTGCCGCTGACCACGCGCGCGCTGCAGTGGTTTCATGACAAGGCGAAGAAGCCGGACTTCGCAGGACAACTCGCGGAGCTGGACGCTTTCCTCAAATGGGGCGTGCCTGAAGATCACGCGCTGGCGGGCGCATTGGCATTGCCGGTTCCGCCCGAGGCACCCCAGCGCGTGCTGCTGGGTGGCAGTCCCGAAAGCGCGCGTCTCGCCGCAAAGCACGATTGGGCCTTTTGCTACGCCGGGCATTTCAATGGCGATGAAGCCCATATCGCCCGCTCTATCGACGCTTATCGCGGGGCCACCGGCCGCGCGCCGTTGCTCGCGCTTTATGCGTTCGCGGCTGCGACGCGTGAAGCCGCGCGTGCACAGGTTGGCGCGCTGCGTCTATTCAAACTGCAACTCGCGACGGGACAAAGCGTGAACTTGCCGAGCCCCGAAGCGGCAGCGGAATTCGCACGGCAGACCGGCGTGTCTGATTACCGCCTCGACGAACTGCATCCGCATGTGATCGCGGGTACTGCGGAAGACGTGCGCGCCGAACTGGACGCGCTGCATACGCGCTTCGGCATTGAAGAATTCGTGATCGATACGCCGGTTGCGGATTACGCGTTGCGACTCGATTCTGTCGAGCGCCTCGCGCCGCTGACCTCGCACGCGCACGCCTGATCGTCGCATCACTATTATTCAAGGAATCTGAAATGACCGACACGAATAAACGCAATCTGACTTTCGGCATCATGCTGCATGGCGCGGGCGGCCATATGAATGCGTGGAAGCATCCGGGCGGCCCGGCCGATGCAAGCGTCAACATCGATTTTTATACCGGCATTGCCCAGAAAGCCGAGGCCAACGGCGTGGCCTTTGCCTTCGTGGCGGACGGTCTGTATATCAACGAAAAATCGATTCCGCATTTCCTGAATCGATTCGAGCCAATTTCGATTCTCTCGGCACTGGCCACCGCCACGACAAAGATCGGCTTGGCCGGCACGCTTTCCACTTCTTATAGCCATCCGTTTACGGTGGCGCGCCAGTTCGCTTCGCTCGATCTGATCAGCGGCGGACGCGCGGGCTGGAATGTGGTGACATCGCCGCTGGAAGGCTCGGCGAAAAACTATGGCGGCGAGCATCCGAACCATGAATTGCGCTACGAAATCGCCGATGAATACCTCGACGTGGTGCAAGGCCTCTGGGATAGCTGGGACGACGACGCCTTCCTGCGCGACCGTGAAAGCGGCCGCTTCTTCGCGCGCGACAAGCTGCATACGCTCGATCACAAGGGCAAGTTCTTCGAAGTGGCGGGGCCGCTCAATATCCAGCGTTCGCCGCAAGGCCAGCCGGTGATTTTCCAGGCGGGTTCGTCCGATTCGGGCATCGATCTCGCAGGCAAATACGCCGATGCCGTGTTCACGCATTCGCCTTCGCTGGAGGAAACGCGTGAATTTGCCGAGCGTGTGCGTCAAAGCGCGGTGGAGCACGGGCGTGCCGCCTCGGACGTAAAAATCTTCCCCGGTATTGGGCCGATTGTCGGCAAGACAAAGGAGGAGGCCGAGGCAAAGTACCGGGCGATTCGTGATCTGCTGAGTATTGAAGACGCGCTCGCGTATCTCGGCCGCTTCTTCGAGCATCACGATTTTTCGCAGTATCCGCTCGACGAGCCGTTTCCTGAACTGGGCGAACTCGGCACCAACAGTTTCCGTTCGACCACGGACCGCATCAAGAGCGATGCACGCCGCAGCGGCGCGACGCTGCGCGAAGTGGCGCTCGAAGTCGCTACGCCAAAGTCGCAGTTTCTGGGCACCGGCGAGCAGATCGCCGACGAATTGATCCGTTGGCTCGATGCCGGCGCGGCCGATGGCTTCATCCTCGGCTTCCCGGTGCAGGCCGAAGGGCTCGACGATTTCGTCAAGCACGTGATTCCGGTGCTCGAAGCGCGCGGGCGTTACAGCCGTCGCCTGACTGGCGACACGCTGCGCGACCATCTGGGACTGCCGCGACGCGAGAGCCGCTACGCACTCGCGAAAGCCCAGTGATGCATTGACCGCAGAATCGAGCAGGAACATCGAACCATGAGCGACACCCCTCACATCGCCGTCCCTTCGTCCGCGCGCGGCCATGCCGCGCTGGAGGCCTCCGACTACGCGCATTTTCGCGTCGTGCCCGCACGCCATCGCGCACGCACGGCAGGCACCGTGCTCGCCGTCGTCCTGATAGCGTTGGTACTGCATTCCGTGCTGGGCAATCCGCGCTGGGAATGGAGTGTTTTCGCGCAATGGTTCTTCGCAGAACCCATTCTTGAAGGGCTGTCGCGGACCTTGCTGCTCACGCTGCTGGGGTCGCTGATTGGCTTTGCGCTAGCGGTGCCGATCGCGCTGGCGCGTCTTTCGCGTTCGCCTTTGCTGGCTGCGTGCGCGTGGGCCTTCGTCTGGTTGTTCCGCTCGATTCCGCCGATTGTGCTGTTGCTGCTCCTGAACAATCTCGGCTATCTCTACGAGACCGTCTGGATTGGCGTGCCATTCACGCATCTGACGTTCTACGACGGCCCGACCACCGATTTGATCAGCCCGTTATTCGCGGCCGTGGTGGGACTGTCGCTCAATCATGCGGCCTTTGCCGCCGAGGCATTTCGCGGCGGTATGCTCTCGGTCGATCAGGGCCAGCGCGAAGCGGCCGCCGCGCTGGGTTTGCCACACGCGCGTCAGGCCTGGCGCATCGTGCTGCCGCAGGCCATGCGCGCGGTGTTGCCTACCGCGTTCAACGATGTGATCGGGCTCGCGAAGGGTACGTCGGTGGTGTATATCCTCGCGATGCCGGACCTGTTCTATACCGTGCAGATTGTTTATCACCGCAATCTGGAAGTCATTCCCCTGCTGATGGTGGCGACGATCTGGTATCTGCTGATACTCACGGTGCTCTCCGCGATCCAGGTGCATATCGAGCGCCATTACGCGCGCGGCGCGACACGCACGCAGCCGCCGCGCTCCGCGCTGCTGGCATTGCTGCGTAAATCGTTTTCGGGTACGGCATCGAACAAGACTGAGCAAAGCGACGATGTACAACCCATCGCCGATTCCGGCTGGGCACAACGCCGCATCGGTGGTCGCGTAGGAATCCATAACGTGTCGAAGAGCTTCGGTACGCTCAAGGTGCTCGACAACGTATCGCTGACGGTGCCGTCGGGTAGCGTCACGGTGATCCTCGGGCAATCCGGATCGGGCAAGTCTACGCTGCTGCGTTCGATCAATCACCTCGAGAGTGTCGACGATGGCTTTATCGATATCGACGGTGAACTTGTGGGTTATCGGCGCGAAGGGCGCACGCTTTATGAATTGAAGGAGAAGGACATTCTGCGTCATCGTGCGGAAGTGGGCATGGTGTTCCAGAACTTCAATCTGTTTCCGCATCTGAGCGTGCTCGACAACATCACCGAAGCGCCGCTTGCCGCTGGCGTGCCGCGCGCCCAGGCGCAAGCCGAAGCGCGTGCATTGCTGGCACGCGTAGGTCTCGCAGGCAAGGCCGATGCCTGGCCGCGCCAGCTTTCGGGCGGTCAGCAGCAGCGCGTAGCGATTGCGCGCGCGCTCGCGCTCAAACCCAAGGTGCTGCTATTCGACGAACCGACTTCGGCGCTCGATCCGGAACTTGTCGGCGAAGTGCTCGACGTGATCCGGCAACTGGCGCGCTCGGGCACCACGCTGGTGATCGTGACGCATGAAATTGGCTTTGCGCGCGAAGTCGCGGACACCATCGTGTTCATGGACGGCGGCCGCGTGGTGGAGGCGGGGCCGCCCGCTCAGGTGCTCGGCAATCCGTCGCATTCCCGCACCCGCGAATTCCTCTCCAGGGTTCTTTGACATGAAGCGAAATTCACTGGTTGCGAACGCACGCATTGAACCAAGGCGAAGATCGCAACGTAATTAAATCCATAAAATATTAATAGTCATCCTGATTAAAGAGGAGTCGATCACCATGAGCCAGGATTTGCTGTTGTTGCTGGAACCCGCCTTTACCGACCCGAAACATCCCGGTGAGCATTTCGTCTGCCCACATGGGCTTTCCATCGAAGGTCTGCTCGCGAGCGATCCGGCGCGCGCCGCACAACTGGACGTAAAGCGCGTGGCGTTCGCCCGCCCGCGTCCGGCCGTGATCGACGTCCTCGACGAAGCGCACCAGGGGCTCCCCGCGCTCGTGTTAGGCAACGAGCATCCGGTGCCGGACGACGCCTTGACGCTGGGCGAAACGCGCTACGTGACCGACCCGAAGCGCATTCTCGCGCTGCTGGCCGAACGTCACGGCTTTCCCCGGGTGCATTGATGGCGCACGAGGCGTTTGTCTATGTTCAGGTGCGAGACCCGCGAGCGCGGCCTCTGCTGGCAGAACTGGCCGATGAATATCGCAGCCGCTATGCGGATGTCATCGCTGCCGAAGATCTCGAACGCGAAATGACGCGTTACCCGGAGGAGGATTTCACGCAGCCGCGGGGCGCATTCGTGCTTTTGTTGCGCGATGGCGTTGCGGTGGCGGGCGGCGCATTCATGCCACATCCCGACGAAGGCACGGCGGAATTCAAGCGCATCTGGGCGAGCCGTCGCGAGCGCCGCCAGGGACTCGCGCGCCGTGTGCTGGTGGAACTGGAAGCGCAGGCGGCACGCCAGGGTTATACGCGTGTGTTTCTGGGCACCGGACCGCGTCAGCCCGAGGCGGTCGGGCTCTATACGTCGAGTGGCTACACCTTGCTTTCGGCGCACGACTTCGGCGAGGTGCAGCCGCCCGGTTACCACTTCGAAAAGCGGCTGCCTGTCCTGCAGGAAGTTCAGGTATAAGCGCGTCACGCGCGCCACTTCAGGCGGCGCGCTTCTCGAATACGTCCTTGAAAACCGGCATCGCCGAAAACGCCATCGGCCAGCCCGCATAGAACGCGAGTTGCGTGAGGACTTCGCCGGCTTCGGGTTGCGTGAGACCGTTATCCATCGCGCGATTGAGGTGATAAGGAATCTGCGCGGACTGCCCGTTGGCAACCAGTGCGCTCACCGTGACCAGACTGCGGTCACGCGGCGCGAGGCCGGGGCGCAGCCAGAGATCGAGAAAAAGCGCTTCGGTGGTGTAGTGCACTACGCCTGGCGCGGTCGTGCCAAAATTCTGTTCGACGGTTTGCGCGCGTTGTGCTTCGGCGGCTTCGTTCAGCGGCAGCGGATCGACATGAGCGCCCGGCAATTGATTCACGCCGATATCGCGCTCGCGGAACGCGTCGCCGACAATCGCCGTGGCAGCCGTTGCCGTGCCCCAGCCCGCATAGAACGCGAGATGCGTGACGATCTCCGAAAGCTCGGCAGGTGTGACGCCGTGATCGAGCGCGAGACGAACCTGGAACGGCAGTTCCGCGGTGTGATGACGCGCGATGAGCGCCGCAACGGTCACGATGCTGCGATCGCGCAGGGAAAGCGGCGTGCGTTTCCATACGCCGTCGAGCAAGGTGTCCGATGTGTAGCGGGCGAGCGCGGGCGAAACCGCTTGCGTGGCGTTGAACGTGGTCATCGGCATGATTCGGAATCCTTTCTTTATGCGGGGCGTGTGGCAGTGGACAGCGGCGTGACGGTGCCTGTGCACGCGTCTAACTGCTACGCCGATACCACCCGTGACTCTAGCATTGCCGCCGACGAAGAATAAGGCGCTGCGCTTGCATGCACTTATCGATGGGATTCATGAATCGGCGCTGGACCGTGCGGGCTCCAGCGCCGGGTTACGGCATTAATACCGCATTAATACACCATTATTGCTGCGTTAAACCTTGGCTTCGGTGGGCAGGGATTCGTATTCGGCGTGGCGCTCGCGTTCGTCGAGATACGGCGTGCGATAGCCCGAGCTGACGCCCCAGTAATAAAAGCCCAGCGAGATGATCGCGACCACCAGCATGTCCCAGCCATAGGGAATCACATCGTGACCGCCGAACTCCTTGCTGCCGATCAGTGAGAGCACGGCCATCACCGGCAAATAGGCGCACAGCCACCATGCGGCCTTCAGGTCGCGGCCCCAGCCGGCCCAGCCTTCCTTGCCCTGAAAGTAGAAGTACACGGGCAGTGCAACAACCATCAGCAGAATGATTTCGCCGGTCAGCGGCCATTTGGCCCAGTACAGGATCATCGATGCGCAGACGAAGGCGAATGGCGCGATCACTTTCATGAGCGGCACGGTCAGCGGGCGTTCGATGTCGGTGGCGGTGCGCTTGAGCGCCATCAGGCTGATCGGGCCGGTGAGATACGAGATCACGGTCGCCACCGAAATCACGGCCGCGAGCGAACTCCAGCCACGGAAGAAGAACATGAAGATGAACGACACGGCCAGGTTGAACCACATGGCCTGACGCGGCACGCCATAGAACGGATGCACATTGCCGAACATCGCCGGCATGGTGTTGTTGCGCTCCATTGCGTAGATCATGCGCGAGGTGGTCGCCATATAGGTCGTGCCGGTGCCGCTCGGGCTCACGAATGCATCCACATACAGCAGGATCGCGAGCCAATTCAGGTTCAGCGCAATCGCGAGTTCCGCGAACGGCGACTTGAAATTGAAGGTATTCCAGCCTTTCATCACATCAGACGGGTCGACCGCGCCGATATACGCCACCTGCAACAGTACGTAAATCACCAGTGCGCAAACAATCGAGCCGATCACCGCAAACGGCACGCTCTTTGAAGGATTGCGCGCTTCGCCCGCGAGATTGATCGGGCTCTGGAAGCCATTGAATGCGAACACAATGCCGCTGGTCGCGACTGCCGTGAACACGGCCGACCAGCCATACGGCGCAAACGTGCTGGCTTCGCTGAAGTTTTCGTGGTGGAAACCCGTCGCCATAAGACCGGCGATCGTCAGACCCGGAATGATGAACTTGAAGATCGTAATGGCGCTATTGGCGCGCGAAAAAACCTTTACGCCCCAGTAATTGAGCATGAAATAGACAATCACGAGCAGGGCCGAAAGCAGCAAGCCTGAATGCGTGAGTTCGCCATTCACGAATAACGCATGCGCCCATGGATAAGGCCAGGTGCTCATGTATTGAATGGACGCTTCGGCTTCGATGGGAATTACCGAAACAATGGCGATCCAGTTCGCCCATGCGCTGATAAAACCCACCAGCGCGCCGTGCGAATAGCGCGCGTAACGCACCATGCCGCCCGATTCCGGGAACATCGCGCCGAGTTCGGCGTAAGTGAGTGCAATGGCCAGTATCACCACCGCGCCGATGATCCACGCGCAGACCGCAGCGGGACCGGCGATCTTGGCGGCTTTCCAGGCACCGAACAGCCAGCCGGAACCGATGATCGATCCAAGGCCGGTAAACATCAGTGCAAACGGGCCAATATGTCGTTTTACAGAACTGCTCACGTCGTCTCCTCATGTCCAGATCGAGGGAGATCGCGGCGGGTTGCGCAGCGATTCCCGTCGTCGTTTCAGGCATTCGCGCCGCCTTTTGCGAGGCTTGCGTGCGGGTTATGCGCGATGCGTGGTCACCTGCGGATAGCGGTGACAAGGCTGGCTTGAATGCCGAACGCGGATACTCGGGCGACGCAAAGCCAGCGTCCAATGCTGAATACACATAGCGTCATGCGCAATTTGCATGAGGGGAGAAAACATGCAGACAGGTCAGCAGATTCTTGCGCGCGATGCGCATTCATCGAGTGCGTGAATGCATCGCAATGGGCTCGGCATTCCGCCATAAATTCGCCCATGAGTGATCCGCGAGCGAGCCATAAATCATTCATTCCAGATTTTAAGGCAGGAAAACCGGATTTTTCGGCATGGCCGATTCGACCCCTCGCGACTAGACTCGGAAGGTCGTGCGCGGGCGAGCGTGCTATTGCGGCTCGCCCCGGTTTTCCCCAGCGCCAACCCATTCCCGCCACATCCGCCGATCCGCGCGAACGCGCCGGATACGGCCACCTTACAAGGAAGGTCCGAGATCATGGTTCAGATAGTGATTAATGGTCAGCCACATCAATTCGATGGCGATCCCGAGATGCCGCTGCTCTGGTATCTGCGCGACGAACTCGGCATGACCGGCACCAAGTTCGGTTGCGGCATGGCGCTGTGCGGCGCCTGCACCGTGCATCTGGACGGCCAGCCCGCGCGCGCCTGCGTGACGCCCATCGGCGCGATCGAAGGCCGCAAGGTCACGACGATCGAAGCCGTGCAAGAGCAGAAGGTGGGCGCAGCCGTGCAGGCCGCGTGGATCGAAAAGCAGGCGCCACAGTGCGGCTACTGTCAATCGGGGCAGGTGATGTCGGCGGTGGCGCTGCTCACCACCCAACCCAATCCCACCGACGCCGATATCGACGACGCCATGAGCGGCAACATCTGCCGCTGTGCGACCTATCAGCGGATTCGCGCCGCGATCCACGAAGCTGCGGAGGCGCTCAAACATGCGTGATCCGAAACTCAACGAAGGCGCAGCGGCGGGTGCCTCGCTGTCGCGCCGCCAGTTTCTCGCGGGCATGTCGGCGCTCACGCTGGCGGTGGGATTTCGCGGCGGCCTGGCCGTCGCGGCTTCGCTCGATCCTGCTGGGAAATCCAGCGCTGCGTTCACGTTCGAACCGAATGCGTTTATCCGCGTGAATGCGGATGGCTCGGTCACGGTTATCGCCGAATATCTGGAGATGGGTCAGGGCACCTTCACGGGTCTCGCGACGCTGGCCGCCGACGAACTCGACGTGCCGCTCGACCGCATTACCGTCGAAGCCGCGCCCGCCGACGTCAAGAAATACGCGAACCCGATGTTCGCTTCGTTTGGCTGGACGCTGCAGGCCACCGGCGGCAGCACGGCGATGGCCGGCGCGTGGAAGCAGATGCGCGAAGCCGCCGCCGCCGCCCGCATGATGCTGGTCGGCGCGGCCGCGAAGCAATGGAAGGTGGACCCGGCCACGCTGAAAGTGGAAGACGGCGTGATCGTCCACGCGGCGTCGAATCGCCGTGCGAGCTATGGCCAGTTCGTGGCCGCCGCCGCGCGCGAACCTTTGCCCGCGAAGATCGTCGTCAAGCAGCCCGCCGATTTCAAACTGATCGGCAAACGCGATTCGAAGCGCGTGGATATTCCCGCGAAGGTGAACGGCTCGGCCATCTACACGCAGGACATCAAGGTGCCCGGCATGCTGGTGGCGGTGATCGCGCATCCGCCGCGGCTGGGCGGCAAGGTGCGCCACATCGACGCGAGCAAGGCGAAGGCGATTCGCGGCGTGGTGGCGGTCGTGCAGATTCCCGGCGACGACGAAGTGCAGGGCGGCGTGGCCGTGCTCGCGCACAACACGTGGATCGCACGCCAGGGCCGCGACGCGCTCAACATCACGTGGGACGACAGCCACGCGTTCGCGCTCAGTTCGACCGATATCTTCAGCCAGTTCCGCACGCTCGCCGATCAGGCGGGCAACGTGGCGGAGCAGCGCGGCAAGGTGCTCACGAGCGCGCCCGAGGGCGGCCACTATATCGAGGCGGTCTACGAGCAGCCGTATCTCGCGCATGCGCCGATGGAGCCGATGAACTGCCTGATCAGCCTCAAAGGCGATCAATGCGAGATCTGGAACGGCGAGCAATGGCACACGGCCGATCAGGCGATGGCGGCGAAGGAACTCGGCATCACGCCCGCGCAGGTGACGATTCATCAGCTCTATGCGGGCGGCAGTTTCGGCCGCCGCGCGAATCCGCATTCGGACTTCGTGCGCGAAGCGGCGCGCGTGGTGAAAGCGGCGCACGCGCAGGGCGTGGATGCGCCCATCAAACTCGTGTGGATGCGCGAGGACGACATGCGCGCGGGCTATTACCGTCCGCTGACGGTGCACAAGGTGTGCGTGGCCGTCGATAAGGCGGGCCAGCTGGTTTCGTGGAATCACGATGTCGTGGGCCAGAGCTTCATGCAGTTGCCGAAGCCCGATTCGATCGATCCGGTGCTGGTCGAAGGCGCGGCGGACATGCCGTATGCGATTCCGAATTTCCGCGTCGCGCAGCACAAGCCGAAGCTGCCCGTGCAGACGCAATGGATGCGCTCGGTCGGTCACACGCATTCGGCTTTTGTCGGCGAAACCATGATGGATCAGGCCGCGCGTGCGGCGGGCAAGGACCCGTATGCGTTCCGTCACGCGTTGCTCGCGAGCCAGCCGCGTCATCGCGGCGTGCTCGAACTCGTGGCGCAGAAGGCGGGCTGGTCCACGCCGCTCAAGCCAGGACCGCAGGGCACGAAGCGCGGGCGCGGCATCGCGTTGCAGCTTGCGTTCGGCACCTACGTGGCGCAGGTGGCCGAGGTGACCGTGCAGCCCGACGGATCGTTCACGGTGGATCGCGTGGTGTGCGCGGTCGATTGCGGGATGGTGGTGAACCCGGACATCGTCACGACCCAGGTGGAAGGCGGGATCGGCTTCGGTCTCACGTTCCTGCGCACGGCGATCACGTTCGATAAAGGCCACGTCAGGCAGGGCAATTTCAACGATTACCCGGTGCTGCGCATGAGCGGCATGCCGGTGGTCGAGGTGCATATCGTGCCGTCGAAAGAAGCGCCCACGGGCATCGGCGAACCTGGCGTGCCGCCCGCGGCGCCGGCGGTGGCCAATGCGCTTACCGCCGCCACGGGCGTGAGCATTCGCTCGCTGCCGCTGGGCGATTCGCTGCGTCCGGCGTAATGCGTTTTGAGCGCTCTGAGCCTTCTGAGCGCCTCCTGTCGAAACGAACAACATTCCAATCATCGTGAACATTCGCAGAATCATCGGCTATACAGCGCTGGCGGCTGCCGTGGCCGCCGTCGTCCTGTGCGGCCGCGCTTGGCTGTTGCCCGCGGGCGCCGAACCGCAAGCGCCTGTCGCGGGCACGCCCGCCGATCTGGCCTCCAGCGTCGCGCGCGGAGAATACCTCGCCAAAGCCGCCGATTGCGTGGCCTGTCATACCGCACAAGGCGGCACGCCTTACGCGGGCGGGCGCGCCTTCAAGCTGCCGTTCGGCACCATTTACGCCACCAATCTCACGCCCGACAAGGACACGGGCATCGGCAACTGGAACGACGACGCCTTCGTGAAAGCCGTGCGCGCGGGCGTGGGCTCGCACGGCAATCTCTATCCGGCGATGCCCTATACCTCGTACACGCAGCTCAGCCGCGACGACGTGCTGGCGATCAAGCAGTATCTGCTGAGGCTGCCGGCCGTGCATCAGGCGCCGCCTGCGAACGATCTGTCGTTTCCGTATAACCAGCGCTGGGGCATGGCCGCCTGGAACGTGCTGTTTTTCCGCGAGCAGCGTTTCGTGACCGATCCGGCGAAGAGCGTCGAGTGGAATCGCGGCGCGTACCTGGCCACGGCGCTCGGCCATTGCGGCGAATGCCATACGCCGCGTAACGCGGGCTTCGCGATGAAGTCGCGCGATTATCTGTCGGGCGCGGAAATCGAAGGCTGGAAGGCCTACAACACGACCTCGGACCAGAGCTACGGCATCGGCGCGTGGAGCGATCAGCAGGTCGCGCAGTATCTGTCGCGCGGCCATGCGCCGGGGCGCAGTTCGGCGGCGGGTCCGATGGCCGATGTGGTCGAGCACAGCCTGCAATATCTGACGCCCGGCGATATCTCGGCGCTGGTCACGTATCTGCGCAGTGTCGCGCCAGCGACGGGCGGCCAGACCGGCCAAGCGACGATTGCGCTCGATCCGTCCGCCGCGCGCGCGTCGAACGCGGTGCTGCCGGGCGCGTCCGCCACGACGCCCGCGCTCGAACGCGGCCAGCGTCTGTTCGCGGGCGATTGCGCGGGCTGTCACCAGTGGAACGGCGCGGGCCGTCAGAGCGACTACGCCTCGCTGGTCGGCAGCCATGCGGTGAACGATCCGTCGGGGGCGGCGCTCGTTCAGGTGCTGCTCAACGGCACGTCGCTGACCGTCAATGGGCGCTTGCAGCAGATGCCGGGTTTCGGCGGCGCTTATACCGATTCCGATGTCGCGGCCGTCGCCAATTTCGTGCTGAATCACTTCGGCGCGAAAGCGGGCACCGTGACCGCGCAGCAGGTCGGCAAGCTGCGCGCGGCGCAGTAATGCTTTAGCGTCGTTGGCTACGATGTCGCCTTGAATGGCGGCGTCATGGCCGCATACGGCGCTCTTTTTTATCGGTTGTATTGCAACTAACAGCCAAGTTTTTACGCAACCCTAACAGGTTGCCACCTTCGGCTCGCCGCATCGAAACGCACTTTCCACGGCTTCTTCCCGGTCGAATTCCTGCAGCATTCAGGTCAATACCCTACCGATCATGGGTGGGTGCGGCCGGTGTGCCGTTCGTTACAGTCCGCTCAGGCAAGCACTCTTGAGGGGCACACATATGGGCGTACTAAGCGGCATCCGCGTACTGGAATTCGAAGCAATCGGCCCGGGCCCGTTCGGCGCGATGCTGCTGGCCGATATGGGCGCGGACGTGCTGCGCATCGACCGTCCCGCCGAACCCGACGATCTCGGCCCGAAGCGCGCGGGCGAGCGCATCGACATCATCGGGCGCGGTCGCTGCTCGATCACGCTCGACCTGAAGCAGCCCGAAGCGGCCGACGCCGCGCTCGATCTGATGCCCACGCCGATGTGCTGATCGAAGGCTTCCGGCCCCGCACGATGGAGCGTCTCGGACTTGGGCCGCAGGCGGCGCTGGCGCGCAATCCGCGGCTGGTCTACGGACGCATGACGGGTTGGGGCCAGTCGGGGCCGCTCGCGCCGCGCGCCGGGCACGACCTGAATTACATCGCGCTGTCGGGCGTGCTTTCTGGGATCGGACGCGCGGGCGAGGCGCCGGTGCCGCCGCTGAATCTCGTCGGCGATTATTGCGGCGGCGGGATGCTGCTGGCGCTCGGCGTGGTGGCGGCGCTGGTGAATGCGCAGCGCGGCGGCGCGGGCCAGGTCGTCGATGCCGCGATGATCGAAGGCGCCGCGCAACTGGGATCGGTGGTCTGGGGCGCGCTGGCAGCGGGCCACTGGCGCGAACAGCGCGAAAGCAATCTGCTCGATGGCGGCACGCCCTGGTACGACAGCTATCGCACCCGCGACGGCGGCTATATGGCGGTGGGCGCGGTGGAAGCGCGCTTTTACGCGCAGTTGCTCGACAAGCTCGGTCTTGCCGATGCCGGTTTGCCGCAGCAGCACGATCGCAGCGGCTGGCCGCTATTGCGCGAGCGTTTTGCGGCGGCGTTTCTCACCCGCACGCGCGACGAATGGAGCGCGATATTCGACGGCAGTGATGCGTGCGTCGCGCCCGTGCTGAGCTTTTCCGAAGCGCCGACGCATCCGCATCACGTGGCGCGCGGCAGCTTCGTGGAGCGGCAAGGCGTCGTTCATCCGGCGCCCGCGCGCGGCGAGCAGGGACGGGCGGCGCTGCTCGATTGGGGCTTCGATGAGGCGGCTATCGCGCGCCTGTGCGACCGGGGTTTGGGGTATCGGGCGTGAGCCGCAGCGTTTAAAGCATCCGCTTGAGCACGCCGTTGCGCGCGATCCATCGATGCTTGGCAACCGCGAGCAGATGCAGCACGACGAGGCCGGCCAGCACGGCGCAACTCGCACGATGAATCGCGAACAGCCGTGCGGTGAGTGCGCCTTGCTCGAACGGCGTCGGAATCTCGATCAGGCCGAAAAACGCATAACCGTGCGGCACCATCAGATAGCCGCTCGCGAGCACGGCAAAGATCGCTACATAAAGCAGCCGATGCGCGCCATGCGCGAGCGCGCGTTGCGCAGCGGAAAGCCCGGGCAGATCGCGCGGCCTGGCTCGCACCGACGCCCACCACACGCGCAGCGGAAACAGCACGATCAGCACGGTGGCGATCGACATATTCAGGCGCGAAAGGTCATCGCGCAGCGCGCCTTCGGGCAACTGTGCGAGCGAATAGCCTGCGACGGTCGCGTAAAGAATCGCCGCGGCGAAAATCCAGTGCAGTAGACGCGAGAGCGCGTCGTAGCGATCCGCCGGTTGAGGTTCTGTTATCGCGACGTGTCCGCTGGGCGGCGCGCCAGTATCGACTGCTTCCATCCGCTCCACGCCGATCAAAAAGCGAAAATGATAATCAACCGCATTGACAATTTGATTACGTCCCCGATGTCGCTCCTGAGACGCGGCACGTCGCGTGCTGCAGTGTGTCGTCGCTGTGAGTTAGCGCCAGTCCATCGACATCAGGAGGCCACTGCGATGAGCGAAATCACTGACATCCCCAGCAAATTCCCCACCCCCGACGACGAGCCGCCGATCCTGCCTTCGGAGCAGTCGCGGCCATTCGGCGACGCCGTGCCAGCGCCCACCGAACCGGGGCTCGACCAGCCATTGCCGCCCAAGCAGCCGCAGATCGATCCCGATCCCGCGCCGCAGCCGCCGCAGGCACAGCCGGACACGGACGATAGCGTCCCGGTGCCCGAGGAGTTGTCGGTTCCGATCGGCGATGCGGTGCCGACGCCGGTCGAACCGGGGCTCGATCGACCGCTGCCGCCCAAGCAGCGGGAAGCGCAATAGCGCGCGCGGCCCGTCAGCCGCCGCAAAGCCGCAGCCCCGCCGCACCCTCGCGCAACGTTTTCCCTCACTGCGTTACCCTGCTAGCGCGTCACTTTCAGGCGGCGTCGCGTCACGCCGCGCGCTTCCCCCTTCAAGGAGCAGACGATGCCAACGATGCAGGCAGTGCAGGTAGCGAAAGCAGGCGGACCACTCGAAGTCGTCGAGCGTGAGATCCCGGAACCGGGCGCCGGCCATGTGCTGATCAAGGTGCAGGCGTGCGGTATCTGTCACAGCGATTCGCTGACCAAGGAAGGCCAGTGGCCCGGCCTGCAGTTTCCGCGCGTGCCCGGTCACGAGATCGCGGGGGTGATCGAGCGCACCGGCGCGGACGTCGAAGGCTGGAGTGTCGGCCAGCGCGTCGGCGTGGGCTGGCACGGCGGCCATTGCGGCCACTGCGATCGTTGCCGTCACGGCGACTTCGTACTGTGCCAGAGCGCACTCGTGCCCGGCATCAGCTACGACGGCGGCTACGCGGAATATATGGTCGCGCCGCAGGAAGCGCTCGCGCGCATGCCCGACGATCTCTCCGATGTCGACGCCGCGCCGCTGCTTTGCGCGGGCATCACCACCTTCAACGCGCTGCGCCATAGCGGCGCGCGGGCGGGCGATGTGGTGGCGATTCTCGGCATCGGCGGGCTGGGGCATCTGGGCGTGCAGTTCGCGCGCAAGATGGGCTATGTGACGGTGGCCATCGCGCGCGGCCAGGACAAGGCGCCGCTCGCGAAGGAACTGGGCGCGCATCACTACATCGACAGTTCCGCGCAGAACGTCGGCGAAAGCCTGCAGGCGCTGGGCGGCGCGCGCGTGATTCTGGCGACCGTCACCAACGGCCAGGCAATGAGCGCGGCGATTGCGGGCCTCGGCGTGAACGGCAAGCTGATCATGGTGGGCGTGGCGCAGGAGCCCGTCGAAGTGCCGGTGACGCAGTTCATCATGGGGCGTCAGTCGGTGCAGGGCTGGCCCTCGGGCACGGCGGCGGATTCGCAGGAAACGCTGGCTTTCAGCGCGATTTCCGGCGTGAAGCCGATGATCGAGGAATATCCGCTCGCGCGCGCCGCCGAAGCCTACGACCGCATGATGAGCGGCAAGGCGCGCTTTCGCGTGGTGCTCAAGCCGGGCGGCTGAGCGCTTGAAGGCGAGGCAAAGGCGTGATTCAGACGAGCCGGGAAAGCCCCTACGCCAAAACGTAGCGGCAAGCGGATGCGGCGCTAAAGCGCGAGGCCACGCGCGCCGATATAGAGCTGTTTAACGCTGCCCGCTTTTTCCCGTTTTTCCCCGCTTTCGCCTGATTCCGCCCGACACCCGCATGAACAAGCTGATCACCTCACGACGCCCGACTCGTCTGCATCGCTGGATCGCGTTGAGCAGCGCGTTGGGTATCGGCTTGCTGGTGGCGGCGATCTATCCCTACGCGAGCCAGCCGCTGCCCGCGTGCGCGCCGTTCGTGCCGATCTTCTGCACGGCCGTCGTCGTCACCGAGGCGATTACCTCGCTGCTCATGTGGGTGCGTTTTCGCATGGGCAAGTCGCCGATCGATGCCGCGCTCGCCGCCGCTTATGCTTTCAGCAGCCTGACATGCGCGGTGCAGTTGCTGATTTTCCCGGGCGTATTCGCGCCCACCGGTCTGCTCGGCGCGAGCAAGCAGACGGCCGTGTGGATCTGGGTGCTCTGGCACGGCGGTTTCCCCACGATCGTGCTGCTGGGTTTCGCCGCGCAACACCTTGCCCCGCAACGTTTCCTGTTTCGCCTCAAGCATGCGCGTCTGTTGTTGCTGGTGGCCCTCGCGGGCAGTGTGGCCGGTTGCGTGATGGCCGTGCGCTTCAGCGACTGGCTGCCCATGCTGATCAAGGACGGCTCCTACAGCCTGCTGCGCCACAGCTATTTCGCGCTCTACGTGGTGGTCGCCTGCGTGACGGCGCTGGCCGCGCAACTGGCCATCAGCGGCCGGATGCGCTCGGTGCTCGATCTCTGGCTGTCGATCGCGCTACTCGCTTTTCTCGCCGATGTGACGCTCACGCTGGCGGGATCGGCGCGCTTTACGCTGGGCTGGTATGGGGCGCGCGTGGCGTCGGTGATTGCGTCGTCGGCGTTGCTGGCGGCGCTGCTGGTCGAAATCTCGATGCTCTATTCGCGGCTGGCGCGCATCAACGAAGATCTGGAAGAGAAAGCCAATCGCGATGCGCTCACCGGTCTCTACAACCGCGGCTGGTTCGACGCGGCCTACACGCGCGAACGCCTCGTGGCGCGGCATCAGGAGCGGCCGTTATCGGTGCTGATGGTGGATGTCGATCACTTCAAGCTGTTCAACGACGCCTACGGCCACGCGGCGGGCGACGATTGTCTGCGCCTCGTGGCGAGCGCGCTGACGGGTTGTCTGCGGCGTCAGGGCGACGCCGTGAGCCGTTATGGCGGCGAGGAATTCGTCGTCTTGCTGCCGGGCTGCGCAACGGCCACAGCCGTCTCGATCGCCGAAGCGATGCGCAGCGCCGTGCGCAAGCTCGACATTCCTGCGAAAAGCCCGGCAGGGCGCGTGACGATTTCGCTCGGCGTGTTCACCTGCGATGCCGGCAAAGCGAAATCCGCCGATCCGCTGCAAGGCGCCGATGAAAACCTGTATCGCGCGAAGGAAGCCGGCCGCGACCGCGTGGTGGCGGGCACGCGCAAGACATCGGCGCGTGGCTTGCGGGCTCGCGCGGTGTAGGGCGGGGCATCACGACATCACGCGACGAACCCAATGAAAAACGCGGCCCTCGGGCCGCGTTTTCACTTGAAGTGATACCGAAAGCCGCTTAGCGCTTTTCCGGCAGGAACCAGTTCATCAGCAGCGCGCAGAGGCCGCCGGTGGCCACGCCCGATTCCAGCACGTTCTTCAGCGCGTGCGGCAGGCTGGTCAGAATCTCGGGCACCTGCGAGACGCCCAGACCCAGCGCCAGGGACACCGCGATGATCAGCAGCGCGCGGCGATCGAGCTGGATGCCCGCGAGAATATTGATCCCCGAAGCGGCCACGGCGCCGAACATCACCATTGCCGCGCCGCCCAGCACGGGCTCCGGCACGGCCTGCAGCACGCCCGCGACGGGCGGGAACAGGCCCAGCACGACGAGCATGCCCGCAATCCACACACCGACGTGACGGCTGGCGATGCCGGTCAACTGGATCACGCCGTTGTTCTGCGCGAACACGGAGCTCGGGAAGGTGTTGAACACGCCGGCCAGCAGCGAATTCGCGCCGTTGACGAGCACGCCGCCCTTGATCCGCTGCATCCACAGCGGGCCTTCCACGGGCTGGCGCGAGATCTTGCTGGTGGCCGTGACGTCGCCGATCGCTTCGAGCGAGGTGACGAGGTAGATGATCAGCATCGGCACGAACAGCGACCACGAGAAGCCGATGCCGAAGTGCAGCGGCGTCGGGATCTGGAACAGCGCGGCTTCGCGCGCGCCCGTGAAGTCGAGGCGGCCGAGCACGCCGGCCACGATATAGCCGACCACCAGCGCGATCACCAGCGCTGTGCTACGCACCCAGACGATGGGCACGCGATTGAGCACGATGATGGTGCCGAGCACGACGCCCGACAGCGTGAGGTTCTCGACGCTCGCGAAGTTGCCCTTGGCGATCGCGCCATAGCCGCCGCCCATGCTGATGAGGCCCACCTTGATCAGCGTGAGGCCGATCAGCAGTACCACGATGCCGGTGACGAGCGGCGTGATCAGGCGCTTGACGAAGGGCAGGATGCGCGAAACGGCCATTTCGACGAACGAACCGGCGATCACCACGCCGAAGATCGCGGCCATCACCGTTTCGACCGGCGTGCCCTGCTTGACCATCAGGCTGCCGCCGGCGATCAGCGGGCCGACGAAGTTGAAGCTGGTGCCCTGCACGATCAGCAGGCCCGCACCCAGCGGACCGAAGCGGCGGCACTGCAGGAAAGTTGCGATGCCCGAAATCACCAGCGACATCGACACGATCAGCGTGGTGTCGCGGCTGGACACGCCCAGCGACTGGCAGATCAGCAGGCCGGGCGTGACGATCGGCACGAGAATGGCCAGCAGATGCTGGAGCGCGGCCACAAAGGCGATGGCGGGCGCGGGGCGGTCGTCGGGACCGTAGACGAGGTCGCGGGCGGGTGCGTCGTCGTGGGTGTGACTGGGGTGAGTAGGGTGAGAGTTGGGTGTGGCGGACTGCGGGGGCGAAGCGGGTTGCATCGGGAAAGGCCGGTTGGAATGAAAGACCGGGATTTTAACGGTTAGGATTGAGGGCACAATCGAAATCGCAAGGCGATCGCCATCGGGGCGATGGCCAGGAGACCCGCCGATGAACCAAAACCACGCAATCGCACGCGCCGCGCTGGCGTCTCTGCCGCCCGAAAGACCGCCGATTTGATGTCCGCCACGGTAGTTTGAATGGGGGCTTCGATCGTATCGATCGATCTGGATTGCTAATTAATTGCCGTGCGATAAAACGCTTTCAGAAAAAAGACGGTGTAAGGCGACCTGCATTCATAGTACAAATGGGCGAAAACAATCGGGTCCCGATTTCGTTAAACTTTGCCCGCCTGCTGCCGTTAAGAGGGCATCGCACTCAATTGAAGCTCTCGTGTCCTCGCTCCTCGGCTCCGATCGTCCGGCCTCGCGCCCGCAGCTTGCCCTGACCGGCTTCCATCCGACCCATGCGGAACCGTCGGTCGTCGAATGGCTTCTGCATGACGATCAGGTCATGCGCGAATGCTTCGGCCACGCCACCGGCATCCTCAAGTTCGTCACGGGCGCGGCCTATACGGCGGTCACGCTGCTCGACGCTTCGCATCAGCACTTTTGCGGCGATCTGGGCGCGCTGGTGACGAACACGCCGCGCGAAAGCTCGTTGAGCGAACACGCGTTGCGCACGGGCAGTGTCTTTGTGGTCGAAGACACGCTCGAACGCGATGACGTGCAGCGCTGCGCGCTCGTGCAATATCCGCCGCATGTGCGCTTTTTCGCCGCTGTGCCGATCCGTCTGCCCGATGGCGAGCCGATCGGCGCGCTGTGTGCAATGGACCCGCAGCCGCGCCGCATGGACGACAACGCGCGCGGCGTGCTGCGTCATCTCGGCGAGATGATCGAGAACGATCTGCGTCTGCGCATGGCGTCCGCAGTCGATCCTCTGACGCAACTGTTCAACCGCCGCAGCACCTTCGAAAGCGTCCACCGGCGCTGGCAGGGCGCGCGCGACGGCGAGGGCGTGGGATCGGTGATGGTCGATATCGACTGGTTCAAGCAGTACAACGACAACTACGGCCATCCGGCCGGCGATGTGTGTCTGCGCGCGGTGGCCCAGGTGCTGCGCGATGCCGCCGACGAACACAATATGATCGCGGGCCGCGTGGGCGGCGAAGAATTCGCACTGTTTTTCACGGGCATCGAGCGCGCCGAAATGGGTCTTGCGCTGGAGCGCGTTCGCGCGGGTGTCGAGCGGCTTGCCATCGAGCACCGTGGCTCGCCGCTGGGCGTCGTGACCTTGAGCCTGGGCGCGACGCATGTCTGGCGCAATGGATCGGGCGATAACGGTTATCGCGAGGCATTCAGCGCCGCCGATCACGCGCTTTACGAGGCGAAAGATCGCGGGCGCAATCGCATCGAAATGGCGTGATGCTGCCGCGCGCATCACGCACTCCTCCAGTTAATTCGGAACGCTAACCGATATTTGCCGGTAGATCGCCCGGGCTCGTTTCGAACTGCAGCGCCGCAAGCTGCGCGTAAAGCGGCGAGCTTTGCAGCAGTTCGGCATGACGTCCCTGCGCGACGATGCGGCCATGTTCCAGCACGACAATGCGGTCGGCCTGTTGCACGGTCGCCAGCCGATGCGCGATCACCAGCGTCGTGCGGTTCTGCGCGGCGTTATCGAGGGCGGTCTGCACGAGGCGCTCGCTGGCGGCATCGAGCGCGCTGGTGGCTTCGTCGAGCAGCAGAACGGGCGGGTTCTTGAGGATCGCCCGCGCAATCGCCAGGCGTTGCCGCTGACCGCCCGACAAACGCACGCCACGCTCGCCCAGAAACGTATCGTAGCCTTGCGGCAATGCGTCGATAAAGCCGGCGGCTGCGGCCATTTCAGCGGCGCGTTGCACTTGCGCGAGGCTCGCGTCGGGCATGCCGTAGCGAATATTGTCGAGCACGCTGCCCGAGAAAATCACCGATTCCTGCAACACCACGCCAATCGACTGGCGCAGCGCGTTGAGCGAGACCTGTTGCGTGGGCACGCCGTTGATCGAAATCTGGCCGGACTGCGGATCGTAAAAACGCAGCAGCAACTGGAACAGCGTGGTTTTGCCCGCACCCGAAGGCCCGACCAGCGCCACATGTTCGCCGGGACGCACATCGAGCGTAAAGCCGTCGAGTGCAGCCACGCCTGCGCGCGACGGATACGAAAAGCTCACATTCTCGAAGCGGATGCCTTCGCCTTGTGCCGGCAGCGGCACGGTCGCGGCGGCTTCCACAACCGGCGAACGCGCGGCCAGCAGTTGCAGCAGACGCTCGGTGGCACCGGCGGCGCGTTGCAGATCGCCCCAGACTTCGGCGACCGCGCCCACCGCGCCCGCCGTGAATACTGCGTAAAGGATGAACTGGGACAACTGGCCCGCCGTCATGCGCCCGGCCAGTACCGCTTGCGCGCCCAGCCACAGCACGAACACAATCGCCGCGAACACGAAAACGATCACCACGGCGGAGAGCCCCGCCCGTGCGCGAATGCGCGTGAGTGCTGTTTCAAAGGCCGTTTCCACTGCGCCGCCAAAGCGCCGCGCTTCGTAATTTTCCTGCGTGTACGACTGCACGGTGGGCATGGCGTTGAGCACTTCGCCGGCCAGTGCGCTTGCATTGGCCACCTTGTCCTGACTCGCGCGCGACAGACGCCGCACGCGGCGCCCGAAAATAACGATGGGCGCGACCACCACGATCAGCGTCGCGATGATATAGGCGGATAGCACCGGACTCGTCGTCACCAGCATCGTCACGCCGCCGATCGTCAGCAGCGCGTTGCGCAAACCAAGCGACAGACTCGTGCCGACTACGGCCTGAATCAAGGTCGTATCCGTGGTTAGCCGCGAGAGTACTTCGCCGGTTTGCGTGGTCTCGAAGAATTCCGGGCTCATGCGCATGACGTGGTCGTAGACCGCGCGGCGCAAATCGGCCGTGACCCGCTCGCCAAGCCACGAAACCCAATAGAAGCGCAGGGCCGTCGCCGCCGCGAGTATCAGCGAGACGATAAAGAGCGCGATGAAATAGCGGTCGATATGCGTGCGCTCGCCGCTCGCGAAGCCGCGGTCGATCAGATATTTGAACGCCACGGGCAGCGCGAGCGTGGCGCCCGCCGATGTCAGCAGCGCGAGAAACGCCAGCGCCCAGCGCCCCGCATAAGGCCGCAGGAAAGGCAAGAGGGCGAACAACGGGGTGATGCGGGCGGAGCGGGGAGCGGCGTCTGGCATGGATTTCCTCGCCCTCGCGAGAGGGCATCGATGGGCGTTGAAACGCGATTATCGTTCAATGGACTCCAGGCCGTGCGCGGACATCGCATCGTCGCGTATTTGACACGAAGCTTTATCGACACCGATAATTGCGCCGACTCTTTCGTGGGAGAGAGAGGCCATCTGTGCCTCCGCCGAAGGCGCAAGCTCCCGGAATCGCTCAGGCACATGTACCACGAGAGAATTTCGCCGACTGGAGAGAGGCTGCGATTCACGCGATCGATGCGCGTGCAAGGATCGCGGTCCACCGAAGGGGCAGGCTCGTAACGAGCCCAAACTCTCAGGTAAAAGGACAGAGGGAGAGGCTTTCGAGGTGTGCATCGCGCACCCTGTTCTTTTCCAGGTTCTTATGCTTTTTCTGCTGTTGTCGTTCCCGCTGCCGCTCGTTTTACCGAGGTGCGCAGCATGCTGAATTACATCTATCTCCTTGCCATTACCGCCGAAGCCATGACCGGCGCGCTGGCCGCTGGCCGCCGCAAGTTCGACGTGTTCGACGTGTTTGGCGTTCTGGTGATTGCGTTCGTTACCGCACTGGGCGGCGGCACGGTTCGCGATATCTTTCTCGGCCATTTTCCGGTCGCGTGGACCCAGCATCCCGCTTATCTGTATCTCGTGCTGTGCGCGGGTTTGCTGACGATGCTGATCGCGCCATATCTTCGACATCTGCAAACGATATTTCTCGTACTCGATGCAATGGGTCTGATGGCGTTCACCTTGATCGGCTGCAATGTCGCTTTGACGATGGAATATCGCGTGCCG
This sequence comes from Paraburkholderia sp. J69-1, assembly GCF_905220255.1. Lineage (NCBI taxonomy): Bacteria > Pseudomonadati > Pseudomonadota > Betaproteobacteria > Burkholderiales > Burkholderiaceae > Paraburkholderia > Paraburkholderia sp. J69-1. The sequence goes on from NZ_CAJMZG010000013.1 coordinate 211,614, forward strand.
GTCGTGATGATGGCGGGTCTGGCGACGGGCATCGTCGGCGGCATATTGCGCGATGTGCTGTGCAATCGCGTGCCCATTGTGTTTCGCCACGAGATGTATGCGAGCGTTTCGCTGCTGACGGCGGGGCTTTTTCTGCTGTTGCGCAGCGCCGGCGTCGATACCGATCTGAATACCGCCATGAGTTTTATGGCCGGTTTATCCTTGCGCCTGACCGCGCTGGCGCGGTTGGCGTTTGCCGGTTTTTGCACTGGCTCAACGCAGCAATGCAGGAGGAAAGCGTGGCGCGTTGCACGATTGATTCCATCGCAGTGAGCGTCGGGAAATTCGCCGCCACGACCGGCTGCATGGGTTTGCTGTTTTACGCGGCTGCGGCCCACGCCGTGCAGTGGCGCGTGCTCTCACACGATTCCGGCGCGACGATCTATTACGACGCTTCCTCGATTGCCGCCGAAGCAGGCATCGTCAAGGTGTGGACGCGCACAGAGTTCGACCCGCCCAATCTGATTGGCGCGAAGCAGGAAACCCACGATCGCGCCTTATTCGCGTTCCGCTGCACGGCGCGCAAAGTTGGCCTGGCGAGCCTGCTGGCCTACGATGCGAACGGCGATGAAATCGCGCGGGCGGTCGAACCGAAGATTCGTTTCGAGCAGGTCGACCCCGTGGGGCCGGCCCGCACGTTGATGAAGATCGCCTGCGCTTCGCGTGGATGAAGCCTGCGTTTCGCTTCACTTGCCGCAAAGCAGCAGCAGGCGCTCCTGATCCGAACACGGCCGGCCATTGACCACCTGCGCGGGGGCGCGTGGCTGCGCGCCCGCACCGGCGGCCGCCTGCGTCGCGGCGCGATGCGCGAAGCACGCCTTCAGGCGCCGCTCGACCGGCTGATAGTATTGCCATCCCCTACCGAGTCCAGGCAGTTCCAGCTTGACCTGTTTCCATTTCGGATGGCCGTGCTCCTGCAGATTGTCGAAGTTCACGCAGAGCGAATCGGCAAAACGCCGCAGATTGCCGACCGTATCGCGCAGGTTGTAATCGTAGGTGACGAGAAAGGCTTTGACCGTCCACGTCGGCACATCTTCCTTGAGCCAGTTCGGGTAGCTGGAGGTGTGAATCGTCGCGGGGAAATAGGTTTGTTTCGCGCGCGCGGTTTCCGGCGCGGCCGGATCGACGTGCAGGAAACGGATCTGCTGCAGCAGATTCGGATTCATGTCGGTAAAAAGTTTCGCGGGCTGACCGGCGACGATAATCGCCACGTCGATCTTCTTGACGATCAGCGCGGCCAGCGCATCTTCGTTGCTCAGATGCTGCGCGTTCTGATCGGGAATCGGCTGGCCGAACATCAGGCGATACAGCGTGGTGGCCGATTGCGCCGTGCCGCTGCCGATCAGCCCGACGCTCATGACCTTATCCTTGATCTCGTTGATGCTCTTCATCGGCGAATCATTGCGGACGACGAAATAAATCTCTTCGTCGTAAAGCGGCATGATCAGACGCAATGGGCGAATCGTCGTGCCGGCGTCCTGATTGCCGGAATTGGCCATATCGACATAAGCCTGATAGACATCGGACTGCACGAGCGCGAGTTTCACGCCAGGCTCGAAACGCATGCGCTGCACGTTTTCCGCCGAGCCTTTCGAGGGCAGCACTTCCAGATCGATGCCTGCGGGCTGCGCGACCCATTTGGCGAGATCCTGGCCGATCTGGATATACGTGCCGCGTTCCGGCCCGGTCGTGATCTTGTAGTGCGCGTCAGCCGCAGCGGCTATGGCGAACGCCGAAAAGAGCAGGGCGATCAACCCCGCCATTGCCGCTAGAGTCGTCTTCAGCATGGTCACTCTCCCGCATTGGATGTGATGGACGGCAGATTGCGATCGGGTTGGGGCGCGAGGTCATTGGGTATTGCCGGGCTGTGCAGGAGACTTCCAGCCGTTTTGCAGAATGGCGCGCTCGCGCGCATCCGCGCCGCTGTCGTTCGCGGCGGCGGGCGTGTGTGTCGGGTTGGGCGCGCTGGCTGCAGGAGCCGCAGCGCCCGATGCAGCCGGTGCCCAGGCGGTCGACAGAATCGCGCGCTCCATCAACGACTGCGCCTGCTGGCTGCTCGAATCGATGGCGAGCGCTTCGGAGGCCTGTTGCTGCACGCAGCCCCAGTCGCGCTGGTTCACGCAGCGGTCGGCGTTTTGCAGCGCGCTGTCGCGCCGTTGCTCGCGCGCGGCGATGTCGCGCTGGATGGCCAGCGCGTCGCTGTTTTGCGCGTCGTGTGCGAGTGCGGCTTCGTCGGCGGCTTTTGCGTCAGACAAATCGTTGGTCGCGAGACCGGCGTGCGCCGCGCGCAGGCTATCGGGCACGTCCTTGAATTGCGGTACGGCGACGGGCTTGGGAACGTCGGCGGGTGGGGTATCGGCGCTCGAATTGGTGCTTGTCGAATTGGTGTCGGTCGAACTCGAACGGCTGCGTGGCAAGTAGGGCAAAATCTTTCCGACCAGCGAATGAATGCCCTGGCCTTCGCCCGCATCGCCCGCGTCACCTGGCTTGCGCGCGCCGCCAAGCATCAGATACGCCGCATACGCAAGCGCCAGAAACAGCAAAACAAGCAAGAGGATTTTAGGGAAGGCGCGCCGCTGGATTTGCCCGGGTGCGTGTTCGAGCGCGGCGTGGTGCTGGTAGTCGGCCTTGATGGTGGGATGATCCGCGGGCGTCACGGCATTCTGCGCAGGCGGCGCACCGGCGCTGCTGCCGGACGTCGCGACAGCTTCGGAGCGCGAGCGCACGCGCAGCGCGGCGCGTTCGAGCGGACGGCTCGCCCCGCAGTACGGGCAGCGATCGACGTACTCCTTGAGCACGCCGCCGCAATGCCTGCACGCGGCGGGCAGACGCTGGGCACGGGTAATGTCAGCTGACATGCAGTAGCCCCACCGTGATGACGATGCTGCTTAGGCACGGTCAAGTCGGCATGCTCAGAATCGTCGTTGATGCGATCGCCGGGCAATCGCGAAACTCACGATCTACATGCGCAGGAAAGCGGAGGGGCCGGACCGCGCGCCACCGCCTGTAAGAAAATATGGGTGGTTTCCCACATTGAGTCAATGGCCGTTGTTACCTACCGCACATAAGTATCGATAAGGCGGGAGCCGCGACGCTCGCACGGCATTTGTTCATAGGAATGACGCGTTGCTCGCGTAATCGCGAATCAGATAGATTTCTTCAGAATTCATCTGCAAACGTTTGCAATGAATCGATGCAAACAATCTCATGGCTCATCGCGGGAAATTCATCAAGCCGTTGCATGATGGTGATATGTAAACTCCGGGAAGTTTTTCGAATTTTTAAATTGGCCGAAGATGGTAAGCAGTCCGTTGCATGATAGTATTTTCATCGACTGCAAATTCATGCGGCATCGGTCATTCAAAGGCTGGGCGCAATCGAAATGCGAATATTAAAGCTGCCGCTTCGTTCGAGACGGCAGCTTTTTTGTGCACGCATCGGCGCGGGGAAGTTTGTCGATGTGTGTTCGGTCCAGATGATCAGACTGGCAATCTGGACGCCAGCTTATAAAAGATAATCCAGTTTGACCTCATGCCTCGCACGCATGCCGGGTCACAATAAAAAATGAAAACGACCGAATTCATGTTTCGTATTCCGGGGCACGGGAACGAAGCATTGCGCTACAGCGTGATTGTCGTATCCGGGATCAGTGTTGGATTCATTCGAATCGGCTCTGCAGAAAAGCCTTTTTCGCTCTTGGTGCCGCGCGTGCATGACGAAACGTTTGCGCATGTTCCCGCCGAACATCTCGCGCGACTGGCCATTGCCCAGGCGATCTATACGGAACTGTTCGACGCGCATCCGCCAGGCGCCATCGATCTGGACGTGCACGGGCCGCTCTGGGACGGCGATCTGGAAAGCGGGCAATGGCGGCATGACAGTGCGCAGGAGGCGGCTGCGCCTGTTGCGTCGCTCGACTACGTGCAGTCAGAACCGGCGCAGAAAGCCATATTCGTCGCGCCGAGCGAGCCGCTTCTGGACCCGGATGTGGCGATGGCAAGCGGCTCGTAACCGAACACGCAGCGTGATTTGCAGGACTCGTCTGACGAATATGACTGTGCGCCTGGACACTTATATCCTCAGACATTGCCCCTTTTGCATCCGCAAACGTTTTACCGATTATTTTGTCGCGTCGACGTAACAAATCGGGTGCTGTTGCGAGATTAAAAAAATAAACATCGAGAGAATAATCAGTATAATCCGCCCCGCGCGCGTGTTTGAATCGACGTCCTTGCCGGATCATCTCAAGGTACATCGCGCGTATCGTCGGTCACGGCCCGAATGGTGCTCAGGGCCGTTTCTATCAGTTCCGCTTTGCAATGTGCGCCTGCCTGCAAGGCGCACGGATATGTCATGAATTCCATGCCTGCACCGCAATGGCGACCGTTCCTGTCGCTCTTTACGCAAGAGTTGACGCAAAACCTGACGCCCCGGCTCCTGACCCAGCTCATGCGTAGCGCGGGCGAACAATTCGGCCGTCAATATGCGCTCGCGCCGTCCGGCACGGTGGCCGAGATGCAGGCGGCGATGAATCGGGTCTGGAGCGAGTTGGACTGGGGTACGGTCGAAATTCGCGAGGCGCAGGACTGGCTGGTGCTCACCCATTACCACGCGCCGCTCAAGGCGGCGTTTGGCCCGGAGAATCTTCCATGGGCCGGGGCGTTTCTGGAAGGCGCCTACGAAGCATGGATGCATCAGCTGGGTGCCGATTCGCAATTGCGGATCACCACGGCCGGACCGGCGGATGCATCGGGGACGATGGTTTTTCTATTCGGCAAGTAAAGAACAGCAAGTTGTGCGAGAGGCGCGTGGCGCCGGTCGGTGGACCGCACAACGAATACGACGGGGTCGGCGCATGAGCGGTGCATCGGACATTGCGAATCTCTTCGAGGTAGCGGGCGGAAATCCGGCGCAGTACCAGGAAGTGGAAAGAACGGAGCAGATGCAAGGCTCGCGTGGCCCGTGGTCCGCGTCGGATACGACCGATGCCGATGCCGCCGCGCAGCCGCTGTTCGCGTGGACGCTGCCCGATGCCGCGTCCGAACCGCCGCCGGTCGTGCCGGAGGCTGGCGACGCGGTGGTGCTGCAGGCGCAGGTGCAAGCGCAGGTCCAAGCTCAAGCGCTGCCCGAAACTGTTGCGATCGAGCCGCAGGTTGCCAGCGCTGCGCAGCCGGAAATCGCGCCGCAACCGGTCATCGTTCAGGCTGAATCCGCCATCGTCGAGACTGACACTGTAGCCGCCGCGCCGCTGTCCGCTGTCGAAGCGCCCGTAGTGGCGCCCCAGCCGGCCACACCTCAGCCGGGCGCATGCGCCGCCAGTCAACCGGCGCCGCTCGGCAGCGTGTTCGCACGCCTGCTCGCGCGCAGCGAGCCGCGTTCCGATGCCTCACCACGCGGGACGCCATGATCGTAGTCGCAGTCGTTTCCGCAAAAGGCGGTGTGGGCAAGAGCACGATAGCGGCCAACCTGGCTGTCGAACTGACCCGTCGCGCCCGAACGGTGCTGGCGCTCGATCTCGATCCGCAAAACGCGCTGCATCTGCATTTGGGCGGCAAGCCGGAGGCTTACTTCGGCCTGTCGCGCGCGAGCGTGGGCGACACGAGCTGGCGCGTGGTCTGCGAACGCACGGCATCGGGCGTGAGCGTGTTGCCTTTCGGTCAGCTAAATGAAAGCGATATGCAGGCCCTGGAGCGCCGTATCGCCGACGATCCGTACTGGCTCTCGCGCCACCTGCAGAGCCTGAAGCTGCCCGACGACGCGCTGGTGTTGCTGGACACGCCGCCCGGCGTATCGAATTTTTCGCGTCAGGCGCTGGGCGTGGCCGATCTGGTGATTTCCGTCGTGCTCGCCGATGCCGCGTCCTACGCAACGCTGCCGCAGATCGAAAATCTGATCCGCCGTCACCACGGCAAGCGCGAAGCCGTCTGTCTGATCAATCAGGCTGACGATACGCGTGCGCTGTCGCGCGAAGCGGCGGAACTGATCCAGCGTGCGCTGGGCGAGCGCGTGCTTGCGCGCGTGCGCGCCGACCGCGCGGTGAGCGAGGCGCTGGCGCAGGGCAGAACCGTCGTCGAATCGTCGCAGGAAAGCGTGGGGCGCACGGATCTGATCGCGTGCGCCGATCGCGTGCTCGAACTGTTGCCGACACTGCGCGTGCCAACCGCGGCGATCGACATCGCCACGCAGGCACGCGCACAGCAGAGCGAACAATCGACCGAACGATCAACCGCACAATCAACCGAACAATCGCCGGAACACGCCACCGGACAACTTCAGCCGACGAACGCCAAAGGCGTTAGCGGCAGCGAACCCGCCGTCAGCATGAGACTGGCCGACGACGAGCGGCGCGCCGCTGCACCCGCCGCATCGGCGCGAAAAACGGGCGTGATCCGCGTGATGGCCGTGTTGTCGGGCGTGGTTCTGGTGCTGCTGATCGCGCTTTGGATCAGGGCCCGCCAGGGATAATTGCTATGGCACAGATCGAACACAAGCCGCTGCCGCGCAGGCAGCAACCCGCCGGGTCGGGGCAGAGCGACGACGCCGGCGACTGGGACGACAAGCTCCTCGCCACCGGCACCTCGCTGCTTTCGTCGGGCTGGGCGCGCGTGGTCGTGATGCTGGCCGCCGTAGGGCTGTTCACGTCCGCGATGACGGTCCATCTGGCTTTGTCGAAGCAATGGATCTTCGCGATCATGTGTATGGTCGTCGCGTGGTTCTTGAGCCGCATTCGCGGCCGCGTGCTGACGGTGTCGCTGGTCGCGCTGTCGGTGTTCATGTCCATGCGCTACCTCTACTGGCGCATGACGCAGACGCTATCGTTCACGAGCCCGCTCGACATGACCTTCGGCTATCTGCTGCTTGCCGCCGAATGCTATGCCGTGCTGATGCTGCTGTGCAGTTACTTCCAGACGCTCTGGCCGCTGCATCGCCGCCCCGTGCCGCTGCCCGCCGACACCTCGCTCTGGCCCACGGTGGACGTGTTCATTCCCACCTATAACGAGCCGCTCGAAGTGGTGCGGCAGTCGGTGCTGGCGGCGACGCTGCTCGACTGGCCGGCCGACAAAATGCGCGTCTATCTGCTCGACGACGGCCGCCGCGAAGCATTCCGCGCATTCTGCGCCGAGGCCGGCGTGGGCTATCTGACCCGCCCCGACAACCAGCACGCCAAAGCGGGCAACCTCAACGCCGCGCTGGCGAAAACCGACGGCGAATTCGTCGCCGTGTTCGACTGCGACCACGTGACCACGCGCTCGTTCCTGCAGGTCTGCATGGGCTGGTTCCTGAAAGACCCGAAGATGGCGATGGTGCAGACGCCGCACGTGTTCTATTCGCCGGACCCGTTCGAACGCAACCTGGAAACCTTCCGCAAGGTGCCCAACGAAGGCGACCTGTTTTACGGCGTGCTGCAAAACGGCAACGATCTCTGGAACGCCGCGTTCTTCTGCGGATCGTGCGCGGTGCTGCGCCGTTCCGCGCTCGACGAAGTGGGCGGCGTGGCGACCGAAAGCGTCACCGAAGACGCGCTGACCGCGCTCAAGATGAGCATGAAGGGCTACAACACGGGCTACCTGCCGATTCCGCAAGCCGCCGGTCTCGCCACGGAAAGCCTCGGCCGCCACGTTGGGCAGCGCATTCGCTGGGCGCGCGGCATGGCGGAAATCTTCCGCCAGTTCAATCCGCTATTGATTTCGGGCCTGACGCTGCCGCAGCGGCTCTGTTATCTCAGCGCGATGATGCACTTCTTCTTCGGCCTGCCGCGCATCGTGTTCCTGCTGACGCCGATGGCCTTCCTGTTCTTCGGCGCGCACGTGTTCCATGCATCGGCGCTGATGGTGCTCGCCTATGCGGTGCCGCATCTGGTGATTTCGAGCATCGGCGCGTCGCGGATTCAAGGTCGTTTCCGGCATTCGTTCTGGAGCGAAGTCTACGAAACCGTGCTGGCGTGGTACGTGATCCTGCCCGCGCTGCAAGCGGTGCTGTTCCCCGGCAGCAAGGGCTTCAACGTGACTTCGAAGGGCGGCGTGATCCGCCAGTCCTTCCTCGACTGGGCGATGGCGCGGCCTTATATCGTGCTGTTGCTGATCAATCTCGCCGGTTTCGGCGTGGGCGTGGTCGGCCTGATTCGCAGCCCGGGCTGGCCCGAGGCGATGAGTATCGTCTTCAACCTGGTCTGGGTGATCTACAACGTGATGAACCTGAGCGCCGCCGCCGGTGTGGCGACCGAATCGCGCCAGTTGCGCCTCACGCCGCGCGTGCAGATCGAACTGCCCGCCGCCGTGCAACTGGCCGATGGCCGCCGCATCGCCTGCCAGACCAGCGACTATTCGCAGGGCGGTCTCGGCCTCGTGCTGCCCGAAGATGCGCCGATGCCGCAACGCGGCGAGCGCATTCTCGTTTCGGTGTTCCGCGACGACTACGAAGGCAAGTTCCCGGCCGAAGTGCAGGTGTGCCGTGGCCGCACCGTGGGCGTGAGCTTCCCGGCGCTGACCATCGATCAGGAGCGCGACCTGATGCGCGTGACCTTCTCGCGCGCCGATAGCTGGATTGCCTCGTGGGGCCGTTATCGCCCGGACCGGCCGCTGCGCAGCCTGTTCGAAGTGCTGGGCGTGGGCGTGCGCGGGTTGATCGACCTGTTCCGCCATCTGCTGATGGGCGGGCGCGAGCGGCTGGGTCGTTCGACCGAAACGCCGGCGAGCGAGTTGGGATCGAAACAATCGTGAGTGCCGGCAACTTGACGTCTACGCGCACCTTGACGTGCACGCTGCTGCGCACGCGCCGCCTGGCGGCGCGCTTCGGTGCGGGCCTCGCGGCCATCGCCGCGCTCTCGCTGAATGTGGCGATGGCGCAGGGCGCGCCCGCGATTGCAACTGCATCGGCTGCGCCTATGCCGGCCTCGGCCACGCAGGCCACGCCATCCAATGCCGCCCCGCAAGCCAGCGCCGAAAGCAACACCTACACCTATCGCATTCCGCTGCTGCGCGATAACGCCGCGGCAGGGCTGTCCCTGCTCGGCGAGGACGCCTATGGCGGCATGGACTTCGGCCTGCGCCGCGACGAACGCGTGGTCAGCGCGAAGCTCGTGCTCGACTTCCGCTATTCGCCGACGCTGCTGCCCGCGCTTTCGCACCTCAACGTGCTGCTCAACAGCGTGGTGGGCGCGACGATCCCGCTGCCCGAGCCGGTACCGGCGGCATCCACGAACACCACGATCGACCTGCCGGTTTCGCTGCTCACCGAGTTCAATCATCTGAACCTCGAACTGATCGCCCATAGCAAGGCGAGCGACCAGGGCAACAACCCGCTCAGCGCCGATCTGTGGCTCAAGGCCGGCCCGGATAGCGCACTCGAATTGACGGTGGTGCCCGCGGCCGCAGCCAGCGATCTGTCGCAACTGCCCGCGCCGTTCTTCGACGCGCGCGACGTGCGCCGCGTGAACCTGCCCGTGGTGCTGCCGCGCGCGCCAGGCGGCACGCGTCTGGAATCGGCGGGCATCGTGGCGTCGTGGCTGGGCGCGCAGGCGGGCTATCGCGGCTCGCATTTTTCCGCGAGCCTCGGCGCGTTGCCCGTGCACGGTCACGCCGTCGTGCTGGCCTCGCGCGACGAACTTGCCGGGCTCGGCCTGAGCACGCTCACCGTCGATGGCCCGACGCTCGCGATCGTGCCCAATCCGAACGACCCGGCTGGCCGCCTGCTGCTCGTCACGGGCAGCGACGAAGAGCAATTGCACACGGCGGCAACGGCACTGGCGCTGGGCGCGCGGACGTTTTCGGGCTCGCAGGTGCGCATCGACGGCCCGGTTTCCGGCGCGCCGCGCAAGCCCTTCGACGCCCCGAACTGGCTGCCCAGCGACCGTCCGGTCGAGCTCGGCGAACTCCAGCCCGTGGATCGCTTCACGGTGCAGGGCCTGCGTCCCGGCGCGATCGACGTGGACCTGCATCTGCCGCCCGGCCTGTTTGGCTTCGATAACAGCGGCGCGGTGCTGAATCTGCATTACCGCTATACGGCGCGGCCCGAGTCGGCGCGTTCGTCGCTGCATGTGCTGGCGGGCAATACGCCGATCCAGACACTCGCGCTGCCCGGCGACGCGTCGGACGGCCACGCCACGATGCGCATCCCGACCTATCTGCTGCCGCCGCTCACGACGCTGCAATTCGACTATCGCTACGAGGACGTCGCGAGCAAGGACAACTGGCAGGACGTGCCGAGCGGCCCGCTACTCAGCGCCATCGATCCGACATCGACGATCGATATCTCGCACTTGCCGCGTTACACGGCGATGCCGGATCTGCGTCTGTTCGGCGATGCGGGCTTTCCGTTCACGCGTCTGGCCGATCTGTCCGAAAGCGCGGTGATCCTGCCCGCGCAACCGGTCGCCGACGACTATTCGGCTTATCTGACGCTGATGGGCAGCATGGGCCAGGCCACCGGCTATCCGGTGCTGGGCGTGCGCGTGAGCAGTCCCGCGCAGGTGCTCAAGGACGACGCGCTGCGCGACAAGGATCTGCTAGTGCTGGCTTCGGGCGATAACCAGCCGGTGCTGAAGGCCTGGCACGACATGCTGCCGCGTGGCTTCTTCGGCCCGGTCAGCGCGCGCGCTCACACGCTGTCGACGTGGTGGGACAAGCTCACGGGCAGTCACGCCCAGGCGCAGCGCGACGCCGATATCGCCGCGCTCTATCGCAGCGACGACCACGACGGCATGGTGGCCGGGCTGGAATCGCCGCTCGCGGGCGGCCGCAGCGTGGTGGTCATCTCGGCCAATTCGCCGGCGGGGCTCGACGCGGTCGTGAGCGCGCTGCAGGCGCGCCGCTATCGCGCCAACGACTCGCTCAGCGGCAGTCTCGTGGTGGTGCACGACGGTCTGCTGACCACACTGAATACGGATCAAAGCTATTTCATCGGCTCCCTGCCGCTGCGGCTGGGCATCGAGTGGTTCTTTGCGAGCCATATCGTGCTGCTGCTGTTCGCGACGCTCGGCAGCGTCGTGCTGATCGGCCTGCTCGGCGGCGTGCTGCTGCACCGGCGCGCGCTGAACCGGCTGGACCTGGCCATTCCCCAGACATCGCAACGTGAAGAAGGACGACGAGGTTCTCATGTTTAAAAGACGGCCTGACCTTTTCCGGGCACGCCTTGCGCGTCGCATCACCGTGCAGCCGGCGCTGCTGCTGGGCTGTGCCTGCCTCTGGGCATCGGTTACGCTGGCGGCGCAGCCGGTCGCGGCAGGGAACGCCGATGCCGCGAAGAGCGCCGCGCCGCAGCCCGCAGCAGGCGCGACCGCACCGACCGCACCGACCGCGGCGCCGGCAGCGGCAGGACCGACTTCGACCGTCACCTACACCTTGCGCCAGCTGGGCGCGCAATACGCGCTGAACCTGCGCGGCGTCGATGGCAGCAACACGCTGCCGGTCGGCGTGCGCGACGACCAGGTCGTGAGCGGCGCGCGTCTGAATCTGCGCTATGCCTATTCGCCGGCGCTGTTGCCCGATCTCTCGCACATCAACGTGCTGGTCAACGATCAGGTTGCGGCGTCGATCGCGGTGCCCAAAGACACGGCCGGCGCGAGCCTGCAACGCACCATCGCGCTGCCGCCGTATCTGTTCACCTCGAACAGCAAGTTGCGTCTGCAACTGATCGGCCACTACACCACGCAGTGCGAAGACCCGCTGCATTCGAGCCTGTGGGCCAACATCAGCAACGACAGCACGCTGAGCATCGATACCCAGCCGCTGCCGCAGGCCAACGATCTCGCGCGCCTGCCGATGCCGTTCTTCGACACGCACGACATCCGCCGCCTGAGCCTGCCGTTCGTGTTCGCGGGCAATCCCGACGCCGCTGCGCTGGAAGCCGCGGGTTCGGTGTCGTCGTGGTTCGGCGCGCTGGCGAACTATCGCGGCGCGGATTTCCCGGTCTCGCTGTCGACGGTGCCGCAGCAGGGCAACGCGATCGTGATCGTCGAAGGCGCGGATCAGGCCACGCTCGCGGGCGCGCCGCTGCAAGGTCCGACGCTCGCCATCGTCGCCAATCCGAACGATCCCAACGGCAAGCTGCTGCTCGTCATGGGCCGCGACGGCAAGGAACTCAAGCAGGCCGCCGACGCGCTCGTCACCGGCAGCCAGACGCTCTCCGGCCCGAGCGCGCTCATCACGCATTTCGCCGAAATCACGCCGCGCAAGCCTTACGACGCGCCGCGCTGGCTGCGCACCGACCGGCCGGTGTCGTTCGGTGAACTGATCGATGCGAAGCAGTTGAGCGTATCGGGCTATAGCCCCGACCTCATCCGCATCAATACGCGCGTGCCGCCGGATCTGTTCGGCTGGCATGCGCCGAATGTGCCGATCGACCTGCATTACCGCTACACGCCACAGCCGTACATGGTGAATTCGTCGCTGCTCTTTAGCGTGAGCGACCAGTTTATGAAGTCGATTCCGCTGTTGCCGCTCGAACGCCTCGAAGGCGGCGCGAAGCTGCGCGCCGAAGTGCTGCCCGACAGCAGCCTGCCGCGCCAGGCGAAGCTGGAAGTGCCGCTGGGAACGCTGCTGCAGCCGAACACGCAGCTGCAGTTCCGCTACATGTACGACTACATCAAGCAGGGCGAATGCCGCGACATCATCATCGATAACGTGCGCGGCGCGATCGATCCCGAATCGACGATCGATCTGTCGAAGTATCCGCACTACATCGCCATGCCTAACCTGGCGGCGTTCGCGCAGGCGGGTTTCCCGTTCACGCGCATGGCCGATCTCTCCGATACCGATGTCGTGCTCGGCGAGAACGCGGGCGTGCAGGAATACAGCGCGTATCTGTCCGTGATGGGCCGCATGGGCGATTCGACCGGCTATGCGGCGCGCGGTGTGACCGTGCTGCGCGGCCAGCGCATCGACGCGATGCCCGCGTCGAAGGACCTGCTGGTGATCGCCTCGGGCGCGGATCAGGCCTGGCTCAAGGACTGGGCGCAATACATGCCCGCCGCGTACGACCACGGCGCGCAGTTCTCGCTGTCCGATCTGCCGGGCCGCGTGCGCGGCTGGTTCCATTCGAATCCGCGTCTCGATGCCGCGCCGGGCAGCCTGCAGCTTTCGTGGACCGGTCCGGGCGTGAGCGCCGTGCTGGCCGGTTTCGAATCGCCGAAGGAGAAGGGCCGCAGCGTCGTCATGATGGTCAGCAATCAGCCTGAAGGCCTGAAGGATGCGGTCTCCGCGCTGCTGGGCGTGCCGAACTACGACAAGCAGCCGATCCAGGGCAGCCTCGTGTCGATTCGCGGCCAGGAAGTGGATTCGCTCGTGAGCGAGCACAGCTACTACGTGGGCCATCTGGGCATCTGGCGCGGCCTCGACTGGTGGCTCGCGTCGTTCGGGCTGTCGCTCGGCTGGCTGGCGAAGGTGCTGGGCATCGTCGCGCTGGTGGCGTTTGCGGCAGGGCTGTTCGGCTTTCTGCGCCGTCGTCAGGCGCGCCGCGACGCGCAGGCGCAGGCACGCCTGCAGGCCGCGCAGCGGGCGCAGCGCCAGATCGAACATGACGCGCAGCGCGAGCAACATTAATCAGGACAGGAAACGTTCATGCTAGTCAGCCGCAGCCAGGCCTGCATTCTGGGTTTGTTGCTCACCTCGGCCAGCCACCCCGCGTGGGCGCAGGACGCCACCTCCAGAATGCTGCTGGAGCAGGGCCGCTATTGGCAGGCGCACGACAAGCCCGAGCTGGCCGCGCAATCCTGGCAGAAGTTGCTTTCGACCGATCCGAAGCAACCCGAAGGTCTTTACGGCATGGGTTTGATCGCGGTCGGCAAGCGGCAGTTTGCGGCTGCGGGCGATTACCTCGCGAAGCTGCGTGCGTCGGCGCCGGATAGCCGCTTCGTGCCGCTGCTCGAACAGGATATTCGTCTCGCGCAGGAGCCCGGCAAGTCGACGCTTGCCAAGGCGCGGCAGATGGCGCAGGACGCCGTCAACCAGAACGACCCGAAGGGGCTCGCCGCCGCCATCGCGCAATACAACAAGGCGCTGGGCGGCAAGCCGCCGCAAGGCACGGTGGCGCGCGAGTACTACACTTATCTGGGCTATACCGAAGGCGGTACGGATCAGGGCATTCAGGGCCTCGAGCGCCTGAACACCGAAACGCCCAACGATCCGTACACCATGCTGGCGCTGGCCCAGCATCAGGTGCGCGACGAACGCGATCGCGCGGCAGGCGTGGCCTTGCTGGAAAAGCTGGCGGCGCGCCCGGACATCGGCGGTGCGGCCACGGAAGCGTGGCGTTCGGTGCTCACGTGGGTCGCGCCCACGGCGAAAAATCGTTCGTGGTTCGAGGACTATCTCAAGCTGCACCCGGACGATGACGAAATCCGCCATCAGATGACCTCGCCGCGCGCAGCTGGCACGCCGGGTTCGGCGCCGCCGGTGCCGGTGATGGACCCGCGTCTGACGCGCGGCTTCGCGGCCTTCAAGGCGGGCGACATCACCACGGCCGAGCGCTCCTTCAGCGACGTGCTCGCAGATAAACCCAACGACACCGACGCGCTGGGCGGCCTCGGCCTCGTGCGTATGCAACAGGGCGACCTGGCGCAGGCGCAGACGCTGCTTTCGCGCGCCGCTTCGCGGCCGGGCGCGGGTGCGAACTGGAGCCGGGCGCTGGCCTCCGCGCGTTACTGGCTGCTGGTGAACCAGGCCGAAGGCGCGCAGAGCGTGGGCGACTACGCCACCGCGCGCCGCGATCTCGATCAGGCGCTGCGCATGGACCCGGCCGAGCCGGGCGGGCGCAACGCCTCGGCACGTCTTTACGCCACCCAGGGCGACCTGCCGCGCGCAGAAAAACTCTACCGCGACGTGCTCGCCACGAGCCCGAACAACCGCGAGGCCGTGAGCGGCCTCGTCGATATCCTTGCCGAGACCGGGCGCGCCGAAGAAGCGCAGAAGTGGATCGACGGCATGACGCCCGAGCAGCAGGCGGGCATCGGCGGGCTCGATCGGCTGCGTGCGGCCGTGGCCTCGGGGCGTGCCGACGCCGCCGAACAGCGCGGCGATCTCGACGCGGCGCGCCGCATCCTCGAAGACGCGCAGCACACCGACCCGGACAATCCGTGGATTCGTCTGGAGCTGGCGCGTTTCGAACTCAAGCAAGGTCACGCCGATCAGGCGCGCGAACTGGTCGACGGCCTGCTGGCCTCGAACCCGGACAACCCCGACGCCCTCTACGCCAGCGCTCTGCTGGCGATGCAGATGGGCGACTGGTCGCGCGCGCAGGACACGATGGCGCGCATCCCGGCGAGCGCACGCACGCCGAATATGGTCGCCACCGCGCAGCAGATCGACTTTCAGGCGGTCGCGGCGCAAGCCTCGCAACTGGCGCACGACGGCAACCTCGACGACGCGCGCAATATGCTCGCGCGCCTGGAAACGTCGGCGGGCAAGGACCCGGCGCGCGTGAGCGCGCTGGCGCAGGCTTATGTCGATGCCGGCAACCTGCCGCGCGCGATGAGCCTGATGCACGGCCTGATGCCCAACGGCGTGAAGGGCAGCGGCCCGGATGTGCAACTGGCCTACGCGAGCCTGCTGCTCAAGACCGGCCAGAACGTGCAGGCGCGCGACGTGATGCGCGGCCTCGAATCGCAGACGCTAACCGCCGATCAACGCCGTCAGCTCGACGATCTCGACTACCTCTACGCCGTGCGGCTGGCCGAACAGCAGCGCCAGCAAGGCGATCTGGCGACGGCTTACGACACGCTCGCGCCGGTGCTGGCGAAGCGCCCGAACGACAGCCTCGCCAATGCCGCGCTCGCGCGCATGTATGCCGCCGACGGTCAGTACGATCGCGCGCTCGCGCTGTATCAGAAAGCGCTGTCGAACGACCCGGACAACCCTGGCTTGCAGCTTGGCGTGGCGATGGCGGCGGTCCAGGCCGGCAAGGGCAGCGTGGCCGATGCGGCCTTGAAGCAGGCGGTCGCCAAGGCGCCGAACGACCCGGACGTGCTGGCGGGCGCGGCGCGCATCTACGTGATGCAGGGCAAAATCCGCGAGGCCCAGGCGCTGCTCGAAACGGCGATCGCCGCGAAGGAAAAGCGCATGGGCGTGAATGCGCAGAGCGTTCACGTGGCAGGCAATCCGTTCGTTCACGACGACGCGGATACCCGTCTCGCGGCGCGCGACAAGCGCCGTGCCGCTGCGGCGGCGCTGGCGCTTCAGGATCAGGCGGGCGTGACGACGGACACGGCGGCCGCGCCTGCGACGGCCTCCGGCTTCGCTTCTGCTTCGGCATTGAGCGCGCCAGTAGCAGGCACTACGACGGCTTCGCGCGAACGCGCTCCGGCGCGCACGGCCGCGCTGCCCTCGGTCGCGGGCACGCCGATCGGCGCGCAGGCGCTCGCCGATACCGTCACGGCAACCGAGCCCTCGGACGGCACGATTTCGCTCGACGACATGCGCGACGAACTCGACGACATCCGCTCGCAGCGCTCGCCGCAAGTGCGCGGCGGCCTGATCGTCTCGACGAATAACAGCGCCGGCGGCCTGTCGCAACTGACCGACGTGCAGCAGCCGATGGAAGTGCTGATTCCCGCCGGCAACGGCAAGCTCTCGCTGCGCGTGACGCCGGTGGAACTGAACAGCGGCACGCTCGGCACCGATGCCTACAGCAGCAGCCAGTTCGGCGGCGGCCCGGCAGCGGCGCTGGCGCAGCAAAACAGCGAGGTTCCGGCGCCGGCTTCACAGAACGCGCGCGGCGTGGGCCTGGGCGTGGGCTACGAGATCCACAACTGGAGCGTCGATGTCGGCACCACGCCGTTGGGCTTCCAGTACACCGACATCGTCGGCGGCGTGACCTACAAGAGCGCCATCAACGCGGCGCAGGGCAGCTGGTTCAACGCGGGCGTGTCGCGCCGCGCCGTGACCGACAGCATCACCTCGTTCGCCGGGACCAGCGACGCGCGTACCGGCGTGAGCTGGGGCGGCGTCACCTCCAACGGCGTGCATGGCGCGATTGGCGTCGACACCCAGCAATTCGGCTATTACGGCTACGGCTCCGTGAAGTATCTGGACGGCCACAACGTCCAGTCGAACGAAGGCGCCGAAGTGGGCGGCGGCACCTACTGGTATCTGCATCGCAGCGCCAACAGCATGCTGACCGCCGGCCTGAACCTGAGCGGCGAGTTCTATCGTCACAACGAGAACAACTTCACCTACGGCAACGGCGGCTATTTCAGCCCGCAGCGTTACTACGCGTTTACCGTGCCGGTCACGTGGGCGCAGCGTTCGGATCGCTGGACCTACAAGCTGCAAGGGTCCGCCGGTTTGCAGTATTTCCATCAATCGGCCGCGCCGTATTTCCCGACCAATGCCGCGTTGCAGTCGGCGGCGGTCACGGCGGCGTCGTCGCTGGGCTTGAGCGATGGCGCGATCCATCCGGCGCAGTCGTCGACGGGCATCGGCTATAACCTGCTCGCCACCGCCGAGTACCGTTTCAGCAACCATCTGACGGGCGGGGCATCGGTGGGCGCGAACAATTCGTCGAGCTATCGCCAGTGGGTGGCGGGCCTGTATCTGCGCTTTAGCTTCGCGCCGCAGACGCGGTCGCTCGATATGCCGGTCATGCCTTATCAATCGCATTACAGCGATCAGTGACGCCATCGCGCTCACCGGTCGTTTTTCAGGAGTAAAAGAGTCATGCTTGCTTCCGTACTCGCGGGTATCAGTATTCTCATGATCGGCGATAGCCATCTGAGCGAGCCGGGTTACCTCATCGACACCTTGCAGGACCAGCTGGTCGCGGCCGGCGCGCACGTGCACACCTATGGCGTGTGCGGCAGCACACCGGGCGACTGGGTGAAGTCGGTGGCGGGTACGTGCGGCGGCGCGCAGCGCACCGACAAGGCGCCGCTCGTCGTCGATCACAGCGCGAAGACGCAGCCGATCGATCAGTTGATCGCCGCGAACAAGGCGAATCTGGTGATCATCGTCGAAGGCGACACCATCGGCGGATACGGCAAGGACGACTTCCCGAAGGCCTGGGCCTGGCAGCAGGTCACGGCGCTCACGCAGAGCCTCGCGGCGAACAAGACGGCCTGCGTGTGGGTCGGCCCGGTGTGGGGCACCGAAGGCGGCAAGTATCAGAAGACCTTCACGCGCGTGAAGCAACTTTCGTCGTTCCTCGCGAACAATGTGGCGCCGTGCCAGTACATCGATTCGCTGACGTTTTCGAAGCCGGGCGAATGGGCGACCGTCGACGGCCAGCATTTGACGACCAACGGCTACAAGCTGTGGGGCACGGACATCATGAAGGCGCTGGTCAAACTGCCGAACGTGCCGAAAAAGTAAGCGCGCCGTTGCTGTGCGCGTGAGGGAACGCCGTTCCCGATCTTTCAAAATCGATGTCCGGCCAGGCCGGACCAGGAGTGTCGTGTGGCTGCTGCTGCATCCGTTTTGCTGGGCCTTTCCGTGCTCGTCATCGGCGAAAGCCATCTGACCTTGAACAACCACCTGCGCGAGCCGCTCGTGCAGAGCCTGCAGGCGCAAGGCGCCGCGCACGTGCATGTGGTGGGCGTGTGCGGCGCAAGCCCGGGGCGCTGGCTCAAGAGCACGCCCGGCGATTGCGGCGCGGACCAGGTCGATCAACGCCCGGCCACCGTGCTCGGCAAGGAAGCGCACACGACGCCCATCGCCGATCTAATTCACGCCGATAAACCCAATCTCGTGGTGGTCATCGAAGGCGACACCATGGGTTCGTACGACAAGCCGGCGTTTCCGAAAGCCTGGGCATGGCAGGAAGTCACCGGCCTGACCAAAGCCATCGCCGATACGCATACGGCCTGCGTCTGGGTCGGGCCGGGCTGGGGCAGCAATAGCGGCCAGTTCGCCAAGAGCGATGACCGCGTGCGCGAACTGTCGGCGTTTCTCGCCAACAATGTCGCGCCTTGCTCGTATATCGATTCGACCACCTTCGCCAAACCGGGCCAGTGGCAGACGCTCGACGGCGAACACTACACGCAGATGGGTTACGTGGCCTGGAGCAAGGCAATCGCCAATGCCATGCAGCACGCGCCCGCCGTTCAGGGATTGAAAAAGCCATGAAAAACCTTCTCTCGCGCTTTGGGTTGAGCGCGTTTGCGCTTGCGTTGCCGTTTGCTGCAACCTCCGCATTCGCCGCCGATATCCCGCTGTATCCGACCGGCCCAGCCGAGGATTCGTCCTTCGTGCGTTTCGTCGATGGCGGCACGCAAGCGGTTGCCGTGACCGCGACGGGCTCGAAAGCGCGCGTGGCGCTCGACGCCGCCAACCCGGCCAGCCACTTTTTCCCGATCGCGGCGGGCAAGCCGGTTTCCGGTACGCTGACGAGCGGCGGTGCGCATCAGGACGTCTCCGCCACGGTGCAGCCCGGCGAGTTCGTCAGCATCGTCGCGCTCGACGGCACGCATGCCGTGACCGTGCGCGAGAAGCCGGACGATTTCAACGCGCTCAAGGCGTCGGTTGCGCTCTATAACCTCGACGCGCGCTGCGCAGCGCCCACGCTGAAAGTGCCGGGCCGCGACGTCACGCTGCTCGAAGGCGTGGCCGTGGGGCAGGGCAAGCGCCGCCAGGTGAATCCGGTGGCCTTGTCGGTGCAACTGCAGTGCGGCGGCAAGACCGTGGGCCAGCCGCTGAGCCTGGGCACGCTGGTGGCGGGCCAGCGTTATACGGTGTTTCTCGTGCCGGCCGGCGCGCAATCGCGCATCTTCTTCGCCAACGACGCGGTGAGCCACTGAGCGAAATCGTTTCGTATTGCTGACGATGGCGTGTTCCGCGCAAGCGCATCACGCCCGCGGCTTTTTTCAACCGAGCTTGAACTGAGCTTCGACTGAGACCGATGCATGGTTTTTGCGTCCCTCGAATTCCTGACGCTTTTTCTACCGGCCTTTCTCGCGATCTACGTCGCGTCGCCCGCGCGCTGGCGCAATGGCGTGCTGCTGTTTTGCAGCTGGTTTTTCTATGGCTGGTGGAGCCCGGTTTTCCTGCTGCTGTTTATTGCGCTGACGTTCTGGGGCTGGCTGGGCGGCGTCGTCATCGACCGCGCGCAGAGCCCGCGTGCGCGCGGCCGCTGGCTGGCGCTGTTCATCGTCGTGAACGTGCTGGTGCTGTGCTGGTACAAGTACGCGAATATCGTCGTCGATAGCCTCGATCACGTGCTGGCGCTCGGCCACGCCGGGCCGATTCCCTGGCAGCATGTCGTGCTGCCGATCGGGCTGTCGTTTATCGTGCTGCAGTCGATTTCGTATCTGATCGACGTGCAGCGCGGCACCGTGCCCGCCGATCACAGCATGATCCGCTACGGCGCCTATCAGGGAATGTTCGTACACCTGATCGCCGGGCCGATCATTCGCTACGCTTGGGTCAAACGCGAACTGGTTTCGCGCACGGTCGACTGGGACGGCTTCAGCGCAGGCGCGCGCCGCCTGATGATCGGCATGAGCATGAAGGTGCTGGTGGCCGATACGCTGTCGCCCATCGTCGATGCCGCTTTCTCGCTGCACATGCCCACGCTCGCCGACGCCTGGCTCGGCTGCGGGTTCTACACGCTGCAACTGTTCTTCGATTTCGCAGGTTATAGCGCGATGGCGATCGGCCTCGGCCAGATGCTGGGCTTTCGCTTTCCCGAGAACTTCAATCATCCGTATCTGGCAAACAGCATTCAGGACTTCTGGCGGCGCTGGCATCTGTCGCTCTCGAGCTGGATTCGCGATTACCTGTATATCCCGCTGGGCGGCAATCGCAAAGGCGAGTGGCGCACCTGCTGCAACCTGCTGCTGACGATGGCGATTGCGGGCCTCTGGCACGGCGGCGATAGCTGGAACTTCCTGCTGTGGGGCACCGCGCATGGCGTGGCACTGATTGTGGCGCGTCTGTGGCGGCGCTTCGGCCTGCCTGCGGTGCCGCTCGCGCTATCGCATCTGTTGACGCTGGTTTTCGTGATGCTTGCCTGGACGCTGTTTCGCGCGCAGGGCTTTCATGCGGCGATGGCGATGTATCGCGGACAGTTCGGCTTGAACGGCATCGGCTTGAGCGACGCCATGATCGTGCTGTTGCGGCCGGTGCATGCGCTGGCGGCGGCGCTGGGTATCGTCTGCGTGCTGCTGCCGATCGGGCAGGCGTGGTGGGACCGGCTGCGGGGCACGACGGCGCTGCGCTGGTGGCAGGCGCTCTGGCCGCTCGCGGGCTTTCTGCTGTCGTTTGGCCTGATCGTCGCGCGCGGCGCGGTGCCTTTCCTTTACTTCCAGTTCTGACGCCATGGAAGATCCCAAGCCACTGCCCCAAATGCCGGCCACGCGCGCGGGCAAGATCGTTGCCGTCACGTTGATGGTGCTGTTATTCGTCGGCCTGTTCTGCAATCTGCGCTTCGCGGCGACGGCGGAATCGCTGTTGCCGCATGCGGTGACGCGCGCCGGCCTGCTCGACGGCACGGTATCGAAAGCGCTTGCAAGCCGCATGGCCGATACGCCCATCGCCGCCGATTCCGCGCGTGTGCAACGCGCGCTGGGCTGGCTGACGCTCGGCGATCTGGGGCCGCGCGTGCGGCAAGGTTGCCCGGGCTGGCTGTTTCTGCGCGACGAACTGAATGTGTACGCCGATGGCGAAAACCATCTCGCCACGCGCGCTGCGACGGTTGCCGCCGTGCAGCGGGAACTGGCGAGCCACGGGATCGCGCTGCTGGTTGCCGTGGTGCCCGACAAATCGCGTATCGAGCCGCAGCATCTGTGCAGTCTTTATCGGCCGGTTTCCTTGAATGGGCGGCTGGCGGATTGGGTGTCGCGTCTGGAGGCGCAGCGCGTGCCGGTGGTTGATCTGGGCAATGCGTTGCGTAGCGTGCAAGGCGATGCGTTTTTCCGCACCGATACGCACTGGACCCAGGACGGCGCGGGTGCCTCCGCGCAGGCCGTGGCGCAGCGTATTCGCGCGTTGGGCGTGACGCTGGGGGCGAGCAAGCCGGGGTATCGGGTCGAGCAGAAGCCGGCTGCGCTTCGGCATGGCGATCTGGTGCGGCTGGCGGGGCTGGAGGAATTGCCGATGTCGTGGCAGCCGCGCGCGGAAGTCGTGGCGAGCCGCGCCTATGTTCACGAGGCGCAAGCCGCTTCATCTGCCGACGATCTGTTCGGCGACGCCGATCTGCCGAATATCGCGGTGATCGGCACGTCGTATTCGACGACTTCGGATTTCGTGCCGCAACTGGCTTTGGCGCTGGGCACGGGGGTGGGGAATTTTGCGCGCGAAGGGGCGAAGTTTGGCGGCTCCGCGCGGGCGTATTTCGCGAGCGCCGCGTATAAGCAGACGCCGCCGAAATTGGTTGTCTGGGAACTCGATGAGCGCGATCTGCAGGCGCCGATCGAGGCGGAGGATGGAGTGGTGGTGGCGCGGTGAGGGGATAGAGCGCGGGCGATAGTAGGCCTCGAAAGCAGGCCTTCAATTGCGCTCACTTTGACCTCGGACAGCAATGCACGATTTGGCGAACGATCACCGCGCGGGCTCAGCAGCATCGCTCACCGCACTCGCCGCTGGATCGACGCTGACCTTCTGCGGATGACTGGCATCATGCAACTGTCCGGTCCATCCGCCACCCAGATCACCGATCAACGCAGCCGCGTCCAGCAATCTCGACTGCTCCACCGTCAACGCACTTTGTTGCGTGCTCAACTGAGTTGCCTGCGCTGTCGCAACCGTCGTGTAATCGACCGTGCCCGCCTGATATTCGTTCTGCGCGATCTGCGCGCCGCGGATCGCATCGCGTACCGCGGCATCCAGCGCATCGCTTTGCTGCGCCAGAATGCGCAGGCCCGAAAGATCGTTTTCCACGCTCTGGAACGCACTCAACACGGTGCCGCGATAATTCGCCACCGTCGCGTTATAGCTCGCCCGCGCCGCCGCGACTTCTGCGCTGCGTTCGCCGCCATCGAAGAGGGTTTCTGTTGCGCTCGCGCCCAGCGACCACACGTAATTGCTGATGTGCAGTAATCCCGCGAGCGGCGCCTGCGTAAAACCATCGAGCGCCGAAAGCGAAATCGTCGGGTAGTAGGCGGAAATCGCCACGCCGATAGCCGCGTTCGCCGATGCCATCTGCCGCTCCGCCGTGGCGATGTCGGGACGTCGTTGCAGCAGCGTCGAAGGCACACCCGCGGGAATCGCCGGCAGGATCGGCAACTTGCCGTTGTGGGGAATCGACATATCTTCGGGATTACGGCCGACCAGCACCGCAATCGCGTGCTCATATTGCGCACGCGAAACGCCCAGTGCGATCAGGCTTGCCTGGGCGTTCTCGAGTTGTGTGCGCGCGGTGATGAGGTCGGAGGGCGCGACGGTGCCCGCCGCATCCTGGTCGCTCACTACGCGCAGCGAGTTCTTATAGGCTTCGACGGTTTGCGTGAGCAGGTCGATATCGGCGTCGGTCACGCGCAGGTCGATAACGGCATTCGCCAAGGCAATCTGTTCGGATAGCTGAGCATTGGCAAGCGTGGCTTCGCTTGCCTGTGCCGTGGCCGATTGTTCCTCGATTTGGCGGCGCACCTGGCCCCAGAAGTCAATCGTCCAGCTCACGTTCGCTTCCAGCGAGCCCGAATTGACAATACGCGCACCGCCGCTGCTGAGGGAGCTGGTCGTGCTGGTGGAGGAGCGCTCGCGCGTCGCCGATCCGGTCACGCCCAGCGTTGGGAACAGGCTCGCGCGCGCCACGCGCACTTCGGCCAGCGCTTCCTGATAGTTCGCATAGCTCTGCGCCACGGTCTGGTTCGAGACCGCCACCAGGGGTTCGAGTTCGTCGAGCAGCGGGTCCTGGAACGCGGTCCACCATTCGCCTTTGGGGCCTTCGGCGGCGGATGGATCGGCCTGGGTCCAGCCCGGCAGTTCTTTCCACTGCGCAGGCACGTTGACTTGCGGACGATGATAGTCCGGGCCAACCATGCAACCGCTCATCAGCAGCGTGAGGCTCAATGGCAGCAGACGAAGCGGGCGCAAGGCAGACCGTGCTTCCATGGATATATCAGAATCGAAAGGATGAATCTTCATGATGCACTCTCATCGGCCTGGCGGTTCCAGGGCAGGCGTGCGGCCCAACGGGCGAGGCGGGCGCGCAGGCGGTCGAGGAACAGATAAATCACGGGCGTGGTGTACAACGTAAAGACCTGGCTCAGGATCAGGCCGCCCATCACGGTCACGCCAAGCGGTTGGCGTAACGACGCACCCTGACCAATACCGATTGCCAGCGGCACCGCGCCCAGCACCGCGGCAAACGTCGTCATCATGATCGGGCGCAGACGCACCACGGCGGCTTCGTGAATCGCATCGCGCGCGTTGCGGCCCTCTTTACGCTGCAATTGAATGGCGACGTCCACCATCATGATGCCGTTCTTCTTGACGATACCGATCAGCAGAATGATGCCGATCATCGCGATCACCGAAAACGGCGTGCCGAAGATCAGCATCGCCAGCGTCGCGCCAATGCCCGCCGAAGGCAGCGTCGAAAGAATCGTGAGCGGGTGAATCGTATTTTCATAGAGTACGCCCAGCACGATGTACACCACGACCAGCGCCGCGAGAATCAGCAGCGGCACCGTGCCCATCGATTGCGCATAAGCCTGGGCCGCGCCCGCGAACGCACCGTGAATCGACGCAGGCATGCCGATATCGCGTTGCGCTTTGGCGATGATGTCGCCGGCTTCCGAAAGCGAGCCGCCTTGTGGCAGATTGAACGAGATCGTGCCCGCGACTTCGCCGCTCTGGTGATTGACCTGGGTGGCGGTGTGGCCGGTGGTCCAGTTCATCAGCGCGGTGACGGGCACCATGGTTTCGGCAGCGGTACTGTCCGCGCTGCCGCTCGAACTGCCGCCCTTGCTGTTGGCAATCGCGTTGTTCTGCTGGTTGGCCACGGCGTTCGCATTGCGCGAATTCGTGCTGCTCGTACTGCTGGTCGTGGTGCTTTCGGCGGTGTAGGCGGTCACGCCCGAGACCGTGCTGCTAGACATCTGCGTGGACGCCGATCCGCTTGCATTACCCGCCGCCGTACTTAACCAGATATGGTTGAACGACTGCGGATACTGCCAGTATTGCGGTGCGACTTCCATCACCACGAAGTACTGGTTGATCGGGTTATAGATCGTCGATACCGTGCGCTGGCCGAATGCATCGTAGAGCACGCTGTCCACCTGATTCGGATCGAAACCATAGCGTTTGGCCGTCGCGCGATTCACAGTCACATAGGCCTGCAGGCCGTTCTGTTGCAGGTCGGAATTGACGTCGGTGAGCGTGCTGCGATATTTATTCAGTTCGGCAATAAGCTTTGGTGTCCAGAGGAATAGTGCGTCGGCGTCGTCGCTGGTGAGCGTGTATTGATACTCGGCCGCCGATTGCCGCCCGCCAATCTGCAAGTCCTGTTGGGCCTGCAAAAAGAGCCGTGCGCCCGACACCGCATTGAGTTTGGGCCGCAAGCGGTTGACTACTTCGGTAGCCGAAAGCTTGCGCTGCGCAAGCGGTTTCAATTCGATAAAGACATTAGCCGTATTGAGCGCGCGTCCGCCCGTGAAACCCGCAACTGAGGCCACGGCAGGATCTTTCTCCACGATGTCCTGCAACTGGGCGAGTTTCTTCTCCATCGCCGTAAAGGAAATGCTCTGGTCCGCAATGATCTGGCCGATCAGAATGCCCGTGTCCTGCTCGGGAAAGAAGGTGCCAGACAGCAGGCGCGCGAGAAACACATTGCCAATCAGTAGCGCGAATAGCAGCACGATCACGAGTAGTGCGTGATCGAGCACCGCGTCGAGTGTGCTCGAATAAAACTGTTTGAAGCGCTCGAACTGCGCGTCGATCCACACGGCCACGCGCGACGGTTCGCGTTTTTCGCTTTCGCGTTTGAGTACGTACGCGCACATCGCGGGCGTGACAGTCAGCGAGACGATCAGCGAGATGATGATCGCGATGGAAAGCGTCATCGCGAACTCATGGAACAGCAGGCCGACGATGCCTGGCATCAGCAGGATCGGCAGAAATACGGCGATCAGCGAAAGGCTCATCGAAAGCACGGTGAAGCCGACTTCGCCCGCGCCGCGCAATGCCGCCTCTTTGGGATCGAGCCCGGCTTCCATGTGGCGCACGATGTTTTCCAGCACCACCACGGCATCGTCCACCACGAAGCCGGTGCCGATCGTGAGCGCCATCAGCGAAAGCGAATCGATACTGTAGCCAAGCAGGTACATCGGCCCGAAGGTGCCGATGATGGAAAGCGGCAGCGCCACGGCGGGAATCAGCGTTGCGCGCGGCGACAGCAGGAACACGAACACCACGCCGATCACCAGCAGCACGGCGATAAAGAGCGTGCGTTCGGTATCGGCCACCGATGCGCGCACCGATTCCGATCGGTCGACGGCTACGTGCACCTTGATTGTCGCGGGCAGGGCGGCTTCGATATTGGGCAGGCGCGCCTGAATCTGCTGCACGGTCTTTACGACATTGCTGCCCGGCATCGGATAGACAATCACCAGCACTGCGGATTTGCCGTTATAAAGGCCCGCATTGCGGATGTTTTCGTTCGAGTCGCGCACCGTGCCAACGTCGCGCAGATACACCGGTGAGCCGTCGCGATACGCAATCACGACATCGCGATAGGGCGCGGCCGTGCTGATCTGGTCATTCGAGGTGACGACGAAGCGCTGATCGCCCTGATCGAGATGGCCTTTAGCGCTGTTCGCGTTCGCTGCGCTGATCGCCGCGCGCACGTCCTCCAGACCGATGCCGTAGCTATTGAGTTTGCCCGGCTGCAGTTCCACGCGCACCGAAGGCAGCGCGCCGCCGCCCAGCGTGATCTGGCCCACGCCGTCCACCTGCGAAAGCTGCTGCATGATCACCGAATCGGCGGAATCGTAGAGCTGGGCTTTCGTGAGCGTGTCCGAGGTCAGCGCGAGCACCATGATCGGCGCGCTTGCGGGGTTGTACTGGCGGTACGTCGGGTTGCTGCGCAGCGTCGTGGGCAAGTCTGCGCGCGCGGCCTGGATGGCCGCCTCCACGTCGCGCGCGGCGCCGTTGATGTCGCGGTTCAGGCCGAACACGATCACGATCAGCGACGACCCCACGTTGTTGATCGAAGTGAGCTGGCTGACATCGGCGATGGTGCCCAGGCGCCGCTCCAGCGGCTCGGCCACGGTCGAGGCCATGGTCTCGGGGCTCGCGCCCGCCATATTGGCCTGCACCACGATCACCGGATAGGCGATGTTGGGCAGCGGCGCGACCGGCAAGCGGAAAAACGCCAGCGCGCCAGCGAGCAGGATCGCGATAGCCAGCAGCGAAGTGGCGACCGGCCGGCGGATGAAGAGCGCCGAGAGGTTCACGGCGTACCCTCGGGCGCGGGCGTGCGCGGAGGTGGGTTCGGGCCGCCCGGTTCGCCCGGGCCGTTGCTACCGTCCACATCGCCATCGTCTTCAGGCTGGCGCTTGCGGCCAAAGCGAATCGCCAGGCGGTCGAAGAACAGATAGATCACGGGCGTGGTGAACAGCGTGAGCATCTGCGAAAGCGTGAGCCCGCCGATAATCGCCAGACCCAGCGGGCGGCGCAATTCCGAACCCGTGCCGCTGCCTAGCAGCATCGGCAGTGCGCCGAGCATGGCCGCGAGCGTGGTCATCAGGATCGGACGGAAGCGCAGCAGCGAGGCCTCGAAAATCGCTTCGCGCGGCGGCTTGCCATGCACGCGTTCGGCTTCGAGCGCGAAGTCCACCATCATGATTGCGTTCTTCTTGACGATGCCGATCAGCAGCACGATGCCGATAATGCCGATCACGTCCAGGTCCTTACCCGCGATCATCAGCGCCAGCAGCGCGCCAATGCCCGCCGAAGGCAGCGTCGAAAGAATCGTTACCGGATGCACGTAGCTCTCGTAGAGCACGCCCAGCACGATATAAACGGCCACTAGCGCGGCGATCAGCAGATAGACTTCGGAGGAGAGCGAATCTTCGAATGCCTGCGCCGCGCCCTGGAACGACGAGGTAATCGACGGCGGCAGCTTCACGTCGGCCTCGGCTTTGCGGACGTCGCGCACGGCGGAGGAAAGCGACGCCCCATCGGCGAGATTGAACGAGATCGTCACCGAGGGGAATTGCGCGAGGTGGCTGATGCTCAGCGGCGAGCGCGTGATGTTGATCGTCGCGATGCCCTTGAGTGGCACCTGGCCTGAACTCGCGGTCTGGCTCGGCAGATAGATATCGCCGATCGAATCGACCGTGGGCAAGGACTCGGGTTTGGCCACGAGAATCACGCGGTATTGATCCGACTGCTGGAAGATGGTCGAAACAATGCGCTGGCCCAGTGCGTCGTAAAGCGCGTTGTCGATGGTCGCGGCGGTGATGCCGTAACGCGCCGCGAGCTGGCGATTCACCTGCACATTGACGGAAAGACCGTCGGTGTTCAGGTCGCTCGTGACGTCGGCAATCGACGGAATCTGCTTCATCTTCGCAATCAGCGCGGGCACGTATTGATTGAACGCTTCCTGATTCGGGCCGCGCAGCACGAAGTTGTATTGATTCGGCGAAACCGTGGTGTCCAGCGTCAGATCCTGCTCCGGTTGCAGATAAAGCCGGATGCCCGCCACCTTCGAAACCGACTGCTGAATGCGTCGCGCGATTTCCTCGGCGCTTTCGGAGCGGTCGTCGTGCGGCTTCAGGTTGATCAGGAAGCGGCCGTTATTGAGCGTGTTATTGATGCCGTCGATGCCCACGTAAGAGGTGAGCGAAACCACATCGGGGTCCTTAAGGATTTCCTCTGCGAGTGCGGATTGCCGGCGCACCATCGCCTGATACGATACGGAGTTGTCCGCCACGCTGATCGCCTGGATCACGCCCACGTCTTGCACGGGGAAGAGGCCCTTGGGAATGATCACGTACAGCAGTCCCGTGAGCGCGACGGTCACGATGAACACGATCAGCGTGAGCGTCTGATGATCGAGCACCCAGCGCAGACCGCGTTCGTAGGCGTTGAGCGTCTTGTCGAACAGGCCTTCGCTGATACGCTCGAAGCGGCTCGGGTGGCGCTCAGCCTGGGCGCGCAGAATGCGCGCACACATCATCGGCACGACGGTGAGCGAAACCACGGCGGAAAGCACGATGGTCACCGCGAGCGTGACGGCGAATTCGCTGAAGAGCCGGCCGATCACGCCGCCCATGAAGAGCAGCGGAATCAGCACGGCAATCAGCGAAATCGTCAGCGAGAGAATCGTGAAGCCGATTTGTCCCGCGCCTTTTAGCGCTGCCTGCAAGGGTTTTTCGCCTTCTTCCAGATAACGCACGACGTTTTCGATCATCACGATCGAGTCGTCCACCACGAAGCCCGTGGCGATGATGAGCGCCATGAGCGAGAGGTTGTCGATGGAATAGCCGAGTTCGTACATCATCGCCAGCGTGCCGACCAGCGAGACCGGCACGGAAATACTCGGGATGATCGTGGCGGGCAGGTTGCGCAGGAACACGAAAATCACAGCCACCACCAGCGCGACGGCGAGCACGAGTTCGAACGCGGCATCGTGCACCGACGCCTGAATCACGCCGACGCTGTTCGACACCACGGTGACCTTCATGCCGGCCGGCAGCGTCGCTTCGAGTTGCGGCAACTCGCGCATGATCTGGTTGACCGTGGCGATCACGTTTGCACCCGGCTGGCGCTGCACGTTGAGCACGATCGCGGGCTGCTTGTTGTACCAGGCGCCGCGCTCGACGTCCTGAGCCGCCGTGGATACGCGCGCGACGTCGCGCATGAAAACCGGCGAGCCGTTCTGATACGCGATAACCGTATCTTCGTAATCCTTGGGATCGGAAATCTGGTCGTTGGAATTGATCGTGTAGTCGAGTTCGGGGCCGTCGAAATTGCCCTTTGGCGCGCTCACGTTCACATTGGCAAGCAGCGTGCGCAGATCGTCGAGATTCAGGCCATAGGCCGCGAGCTTTTGCGGATCGGCTTCCACGCGCACCGCAGGCACGTTGCCGCCCGCCGTACTCACGAGACCCACGCCCGGTACTTCGGAAATCTTGGTGGCGAGGCGGTTGTTGGCCGCGTCCTGCAACTGCGTGAGCGACATCGATTTCGATGTGACCGCGAGTGTGAGGATCGGCTGGTCAGCGGGATTCACCTTGGCGTAGGTGGGCGGCGCGGGCAGGCCGCTCGGCAGAAAGCTATTGGCGGCGTTGATGGACTGCTGCACGTTCTGCTCGGCCACGTCCAGGTTGAGCGAGAGGTCGAATTGCAGCGTGATGACCGAAGCGCCCTCGGAGCTATACGAAACCATCTGCTGCAGGCCCGGAATCTCGCCAAGCTGCACTTCGAGCGGCGCGGTCACCGTGGTGGCCATGACGCTCGGGCTTGCGCCAGGGTAGAAGGTCTGCACCTGGATCGTCGGGTAATCGACGGCGGGCAGCGACGACACGGGCAGGAACTTCATTGCCACGAGACCGACCAGCACCATCGCGATCATCAGTAACGATGTCGCGACGGGCCGCAGAATGAAAATACGCGAGATATTCATCGGCGCTCAGGCGTGGGTCAGGAGGCCTGGGAGGCGGCGGACGCGCCCGACGCAGCGGGCGGCGCGGAGACCGCGCGTGCGTGCGAGGCGTTGCCCATGCGCGCCGCGCTCGCGCCGGAGGCGGCCGCGGGCTTGCCGTTCGAGGGCTGGATTTTGGTGCCGTCGTTGAGACGGTCGAGGCCGTCGGTCACCACGCGCTGGCCGGCGCTCAGGCCCGCTGTGATAACGGTGTGCTGCCCGTCGCCCGGGCCGAGCGTGACCTTATGGACCGACACGGTGTTGTCGGCGTTGACGAGGTACACATAGTCGCCTGGCGCGCCCGACTGTACGGCGGGCGTGGGCACGAGCACGGCGTTCTGCAAGGTGTCCACCAGCAGCCGCACGTTGACGAATTCGTTGGGGAAGAGGGCTTCGTCGTCGTTAGGGACGCTCGCGCGCAGCGTGACCGTGCCGGTGGCGGTCGCCATCTGGTTGCTGATCGCGTAGAGCGTGCCGGTGGCAAGCTGTTTCGTGTTCTCGCTGTTGAAGATCGTGATCGGCAGTTTTGCGCCAGCATTGACGCGTTGCAGCACGTCGGACAGCGAATTCTGCGGCACGGTGAATTGCACGGTGGTGGGTTTCATCGTCGTGATCACGGCGATGCCCGTGGAACTGGAGGCCGTCACGTAATTGCCCGGATCGACGAGGCGCAGACCCACGCGGCCGGAAACCGGCGCGGTGATATGGCAATAGATCAGGTCGAGTTCGTATTGCTTGATGCTGGCGAGATCGGATTTCACCGCCGCTTCGTCCTGGGCGACGAGGAACTTCTGGTCGCTATAGGTTTGTTCGGCGATCGACTTCTTTTCGTTGAGTTGCGTATAGCGTTCGAGATCGGCGCGTGCCTGCGCGAGCGAGGCGCGGTCTTTCGCGAGTTGCGCTTCGGCCTGCTCCTTGCTGATCTCGTACTGGCGCGGATCGATCTGCGCGAGAAACTGGCCTTTGACGACGTCCTGGCCTTCGCGATAACCGACTTCGGTGAGATAGCCGCTCAGTTGCGGCAGCACGGTTACCGTGGCGACGGGCGTGACCGTGCCCAGCGCATCGAGCGTGACGGGCATCGAGCCGAGTGTCGCGGGCGCGACCGACACCACTTGCGGCGCTGCACCACGCGCGGGTTTCTTGCCGTGCAGCACGTGGAAAACCACAGCGGCGATCAACGCCACCATGATCAGCACGAACACGAGCAAGCCTGTGCGGCGCTTGCGCGGCGGCGTGGGGGCAGCAGGCGGTGTAGGCGTGGAAGGCGTCGGGGGAGGAATGGCGGTGCCAGACGTTGCGGCCGGGCGGTTGGGCGTATCGCTCATGCCAGTCTCCCGAGGCCGCCGACGAAGCGGAGCTTGGCCGCGCGTTGGGCGGCATGCGGCGCATGCAGATGCCAGCCAGTGCCGTGGGGGGCGCGCAGCAGACGGGCCGCGCAGGCGCCGTGCCGGTTGTCGTCGGTTCGCATACGGATATCTCTTGGTTGTTGTGTTCAGCCACCCGATTCCGGCGCGCACGCCAGATTGCAAAGGCCTGAGACCTGCAGTCTAACCAACTCGAGCGCTAATTTCGAAACGTTGGTTAATTGAAAGGTTTTGGCGTATTACAAGCGTCGTTATAGGCGCTAATTTGTCGATTCGATGCATCGTAGATGGCGCGATCCCTGCCGGTGCTGAATGACAACTTTTCTCATCTAAAGCGTTGCGTGAAATAGCTTGTAAGGATTTCCAATTGCTGCACGTAGCTCGCGGCATCACGCGCGTGCGTGATCGCTATGCTCTTGTCCTATTTGTCAGTAATGCGTCGTCTGGGAAGGAGACAGGATCATGTCAAAAGAATCTTCATTTATTCCGCATCGGCTTAGGCGCCCGATGCTGGGACTCGCGCTCGTGCTCGCCATGTCGCTGCAGGGGTGCTCGACGACGCTTGGAAACCTCGCGCTGGGCGCGGGCTTTGGCGTAGTGGGCACGGTGTCGGCGCTGGGCTGTCTGCTGGCCTGCCATGATCCCGGTCCGGGCTGGTAAACAACGCTGCGATTTCATGCAGCCTGTGCTGCTGCGTTTGTCATATTCATCGATGAAACTAGAGGGTTAAGGGCACGTCGTAACGCACGGTAATCGTGCTGTGCCCGCGGAGCTAAGGTTCTCTTCAGGCTGCATCCGTACGCTGTAGCGCCAGAAGGCCGTTGTCTGTTGTAACGCATGGTCTTAATGGAAAGTGGATTGCATGCGGATTGAAACGCGTCTGGAAGATTTCGCTGCGGCTGTCCGAACTGGAACCCACCTTTAGGCGTAAGTCCGCGCATTGTCGCGGCAGTATCGACGA